>JAGRAA010000220.1 GCA_020435185.1 Bdellovibrionales bacterium
CAGCAAGTTTTTTCATGTTTTCTCCTCAGCGTATCAGCCTTATTTTTAAAGTTTATATTTTTACACAGAAAGAGCAAAAATAATACACAAAAAGGTTCACTTTTTGCCGTCTCATAATGATGCACCAAAGGCCAGAACCTTTGTACAAAAATATATCCTTTTAAGCTGCGTTGCATTCTACTTTTTAATGGTTCATAATGTATCTCATGTGGAACCTTAAAATTTTTAAAACCTCTCTACCCTTATTTATAAGCTTAACCTTATGTCCGCTTTTACACGCCGAAAAAATAAAACTCCTTGATCGCTATAAGTATACCGACTTAATGACAAAAAATTATACTGAGCTGGACGACTTTGTCCAAGAGCAGGATGCGAGAGCAAAAGCCATTCTCGACAATGAAAAATCTGATCTAAGTTTAGATGAAAGAGAGTCAGAAGCTGTCAAAATCTTAAAAAAAACTCTGAGAATGATTTTTTCACGACCAGATAAAGATAGCATGGTGCAAAGAATCTTGCCTGATATTCGCCGACGATTAACTAACCTACACTCTTATGATGACACCATTGAAAAACTGGCCAACGAATGTGTCTACAACATCAAATCTAATAAAATGGCACCTGTTTATATCTCGACCTGTATTTTTATTCTCGAAAACATAATGTCTGAAATAAAACCTACAGCAAAAGACAACAAGGTATATAAGCAAATCATGAGTAAAATTATAGAAGCCGACCTTGAAGTACCAAGAAAGGTCAGAAGCTTTAGACGCATGAGAGGAATGTTCAAAACGATTTCACCCAGTGAAACCGCAAAAAATATCATGGGGAAATAATCGCCATCGAGAACAAAGCCCGATCCCATCTTCATCACTTGACTCAAAATGAGTCAGCCAAATCAATTCTCTCAACCCAAATTTAACGTTAATGTCCTTAAGTCCAGGTGACCTTAGTCCGATGAGCTATTGTCATGAATCCAAGAGTTTATTCATTTCCAACTTTAAAGTTTTTAGTCTTTAGTTCAATTCTCATTGGATGTATAAGCTCATTTACTATTGTCCTCTTAGGCTATGATGACCGCGCCAATGCTGCCTCTGATAGAGCCCCAGCAAGCGAAGTGACTTTATCAAATTCCGATTCCTACAATAAGAACAGCAAAGACTATGAACGCATGTTAACCTTAAAGCTTGGATGCCTTAACTCAACAAAGCCTGCAAAAAAAATTAATAGCTTCGCCAAACAATTAAGAGTGACTGGGAAACTCTGCCATCTAGACTCGGATCTTAGTATGACTGAAATTAAAAACATTTCTAACGGGACTCTTGCTTCGAGCTTTCATTTAGACAACAACGGATTTACCAGTGATTATATTCAACTTAAAGATGGGTATAATAAAATTTTAATTTCACATACCCTTTTAGACGGAACACAGGTTGTTTCAGAGGTAGAAATCGAAAGAGTACACTTCATAGCCCTCAGCCGATAAGTACTTCTGAACAATCTTTAACTCCTAATCAATGAGTATATGAGACCCCGAAGAGCAATAATCTTTCTCTCAAACTAACGCCTTCCTCCCTTACATAAGTGGACGCTGTAATAGACGTCGACAAAGCCGGGTTTATTTGCTTTGTCGTCACCAAAGAGACGACACCATCTTCGGTTTTATAATAAGTACTTACATTAAATTTTTTAGTAAGATCATATCCAAACTCAACAATTCTCTCATAGACCCTCGTAGGGCCAAACTTAGCCTGATCCATCTGTAAAATAAGCTTTGCTTTAAGCGCAAACGGGTTACTTAAATTAAAATCAAAGTAATTACCACTAATAGAATAGTGAAAATTGAGTCCATATCCCGCCTCGGTTTTGAGCTGCATATTACTCAATTGATCTTTGACTTCATAGACTTCCTTTAACTTTGGATTGGTTTTCGTATACTTATCCACATGGTATTCAACAAGTCGAGAGGTCATATATTCACCATATTGTTTTTGTCGCTTCAAATCTTCTTCTGCGCTCAAACGAACGCCAGGCTCATATTCTACCTCATCAAATTGATTAGGCTGATAGTAGTTCTGTTCTGTTTCCGTTCGACCAAATGTGTTTTCATAGTTTTGCTTAATCTCTTTAGATATTTTTGGATCAAACAAAACTTTGATAAACTGCTCTTCTTCTTTGGTTTGTTTCGGGAAATAAATTTCATAAACAATCAGGTTTTCTTCATCTTCGACAGACGACAAATAACCACGCTTTTCGCCCACAATTAACCCTTGAGCGCCAGCCTTAAAGGCCATCACCAAAATACTGAATGTTAAAAGCCGTTTCAATAAACCCATACCTTTGGTGAATGCAAAAACAAGGCCTCATTTCCCCTTCTAAGTCCTTGAAATGTCGTTTTTTTTTGCACTCGAGTCTCTCCCCCTGAACCTTCCTGTCACTTCACTAACACCCCTCCTAAAGTTTTTAAAAAATTAATTTATTTCAATAAGTTATAATCTTTATCAAAACTCTATTGAATGCCTTTTTTTGCGCCTCAACCTTAAATCTTACCTCTTTCATGGACAGCCAAGGGGTTTAGTAGTAGGACTTCCTTTATGAAAATGATAAAGCGACGTTCTGACCTTCACCTGATGAGAAAATCATGGCATTTTTCTGGGGTGCTATTTATCATTATCGCATTTCACAACCTGTCTCGGCCAGATGCCTTAACCTATATCGCTATCGCCTCATTGTTTGCTTTAGTTATAGAGTTTAGCCGTTTTCGCTTTAAGAATTTTAATCGAGCCGTACAAAAAGTCTTAGCTCCTGTTTTAAGAACAAATGAGATGAATTCATTTTCTGGATTAACTGCAATGCTCATTGGATGCTGGATTGCCATATGGGTTTTTCCAAAATCCATTGTAACACTTTCTCTCTACTTTTTAGCGACAGCTGACCCTATCGCTAGTTATTTTGGTTTAAAATACGGTAAAGATAAATTAATTGGTCCAAAGACCCTTCAAGGAACTATTGCCGCTTTTCTCATATGCTTCATCCTGTCTTTGTCTTACTACTATGCCCGAGATTTAATGCAAGATAGGCTTCTTATTGCTAGCCTGCTTTCTGGATTGGCTGGAGCACTTTCAGAACTCATTGCCATCAAAAAACTTGATGACAATTTCACAATTCCCGTCTTTGGGTCACTAGCCCTATGGGGAATATTTTATGTTTTTGGTGGATTTATAAATTGATCACGGTTCAAATAATAACAGAGGGCAAATATTTAAATGCTATCTTTCAATCTTAAAAAAGGCAAAAAAGACATGGTTTCGATTCCTCCCCAAAAACCTCTTAAGAAACTAAAAAAAAGAGCAAATGGCTTGCGCAAACGTATGAATATGAACATCTATGTATTGCCGAATCTCTTGACTACAGGAAATATGTTCTTTGGATTCTTTTCCATTGTCTATGCCATAAAGTCTGACTTTCTGATGGCCGCTTACGCTATCGTAGGAGCAGCCATCTTTGATCTATTAGATGGCCGAGTCGCCAGAATGACTCACTCCACGAGTGAGTTCGGAGCCGAATACGACTCTTTAAGTGATCTAGTTAGTTTTGGTCTCGCTCCTGCCCTACTGCTATTCTTGTGGTCGCTGCAACCCTTTGGTCGAATAGGATGGCTAGCCAGTTTCTTTTATGTTGCCTGCACTGCTCTACGATTAGCTCGCTTTAATGTTCAAAAAAGTGTTACTGACAAAGCTTACTTCGAAGGATTGCCCAGCCCAATGGCTGCGGGGATAGTCGCAAGCTCGGTCTTAGCCTTTCAAGATCTGGGATTAGAGTCCAATAAATCGAAAATACTCTTAGCCATTACTTTTTTACTCGGATTTGTGATGGTCACTAACTTTAGATACCGCAGCTTCAAAGACTTGGATCTTAAAAGAAGGCTCCCTTTTAATTATTTAGTTATAGGAGTATTTTTATTTGCCGTTGTTGCTATTCGCCCAGAGGTTATGCTATTTGTTCTCTTCTTGACTTACGCTTTATTAGGAGCCATTTTTGGTATTTTAAACTTGGGCCGAAAGCCTAAGCATGGCCATGAAAATGATGAAGAAATTGATGACGATTCAGAAGATGATCGTGATGAATTAGAAGGTGGAGAAGATGATCTAGATGCCCATTCTCCACATTTTGAAAGTGAACATGACAATCATTAAATTCGCTTCTTGATTCTCTAGCATCGTTTCATCACAATATATCGCAGCGTAGGTCAATATAACCTTAAAGGAACATATATGAGCTTAAAAGTAGGCCTAGTAGGCGCAACAGGAATGGTAGGCGAAACGTTTATTCAACTTCTTGAAGAAAGAAATTTTCCACTCGAAGAACTTCGGCCTTTTGCCAGCGAAAAAAGTGAAGGCCTTAAACTTAAATGTAAAAATAAAGACTGGACTATCCAAACTCTTAAACCAAACTGCTTTGATGGACTCGATTTAGTATTCTTCTCGTCTGGTGATAGCATCAGCAAGGAGTGGGCTCCACAGGCTGTTCAATCAGGAGCATTTGCTGTGGACAATTCAGCTGCCTTTCGCATGGATGCTCACACTCCATTGGTCGTTCCCGAGATAAACGCACACCTCATTCCCGACAAGACTCAACCTTGTATAATTGCCAACCCCAATTGCTCAACCATACAATTGGTGGTTGCCTTAAAACCACTTCTTGATCGATTTGGTCTAGAGTCTGTTTACGTATCCACCTATCAATCTGTGAGTGGTGCCGGCAAAGAGGCTCAGCAAGAGCTTCTACACCAGCAAAGTTTACAACTACAAAACAAAGAAATTGACGAGCCTAAATGTTTTAACCATCAAATTTTGAATAATTCTATCCCTGAAATTGGTTCATTTAATGACGATGGATACTGCTCTGAAGAAGAAAAAATTATGAATGAAACTAAAAAGATACTTGAGGCTTCTGATTTACTTATTTCTACATTTACAGTGAGGGTTCCTACTCTTAACGGTCATGGCGAATCCGTCTTTGTCACCCTAAAGACTGAGGTTTCAGAAAGTGAAATTAAAGACTCTTTACAAAATTTTGAAGGACTCTCTCTCATTGATAATCCCAAAAATCATCAGTTTCCTACCGTCTTGCAATCAGATGGTAAAAACGATGTCTATCTTGGCCGATTACACAAAGACAAAAGTAGACCCAGATCTTGGATCTTTTGGGTCGTTGCGGACAACATTAGAAAAGGGGCCGCATTGAACGGATTACAAATTGCTGAAAAAATTTTTTGCTGACCATGAATTGCTTATTGAGCTTTAACAAAATCTTTTTTATTTGAGTAATCTTTACCTCTACTCAATTGTTTTTGGATATTTAAATTAATTTCCTCTATTATGCCTTTATACAAGGAGATTTAATATGAAGCTTATGTCCACTCACGTCCTTATTGTGGCCTCTCTAATGCTTTCAGCAACGTTCTCTTATGCAAATAGCTGTAATCAATCAATGGCTCAGCTTGTGACCGATCTAAGAGCCATGGGTGCTGACGTCAGTGAGATCAATGCTTCTCAAGTCGTTGCCGACGATCTTAAAACTCCCCTTTTGCAAGTTATTGCCGACTTTAAGGCAGAAGCTTTTTTAAAGGACGAAATGATAGAGGCTGGTCTTGAAAACGGTTCTACTCAGCCTCAAGAACTCAATCAGCAACAAAAAGATCTTAACGATTTTGTTTTTTCTCAACACTTTGAACTAAAAAATGCCTTCGATAGACATCAGAGTCGATGTGGAACACTCAAGCCAGAAGTTAAAAAGCTATTGCAAAAAAACGTTCTCGAAGTAGAAAGTGTCATGCAAATGCTTGCGGACCGAGAAATATCCAGACAAGTTGCTCTTAATGAAATCAATTATGTAGCCTCTAATGGATCAGAAATAGCCTTACTTAAAGCAGAGGCTGAAAAGGCTCGTCAATCCGCTTACGATGCCTGTAAAGAAACCTATCAAGAAAGCCAATGTAAAAAGAAGTATGGCTATTAAGCCCTACTTCCAAACTCAGCTTGGCACTTCCTCTGCATTACTCTGATAGGAGTCCTCGAGCTCTAAGGAGTGGTGTGAAGAATCGAGTTTTCTGTAATTTTTACTTAGCCATGCTAGTTACTCTACAGTTCCTGTGGAGCAACTCATTATTTGCACAAAATCAAAACTGGACAGAGTCTGCACAAATCGATGATTTACCTTATTCCAGCTCTTTTTTGCCTGTTATTTCAAGCCAACTCTCTGGAGGCTTATTTGCTGGTCGCCCCTGGGGCATAAAACAGCCCTTTGAGACATGGTATCGTTTAAGCCCCCAAGTAATATGGCGATCGCAAACAACCCCCTTAATTGAACGATTCGATAAAGCAACCTCCACCTTCTATCAATCCCCGCCCATCTTGCCACTGATTAAAAAGCATTACTCTGCTCCATTTTATACGGCCCTTTGGCAAACCCCCCTCTGGCAAGGATTTTGTCATCGGCGCACAGCTGCCTCTATGGATAAAATCATCAACAGGATGGCTAAAGCACAACAAGGTTTGGTTTGTGGTGACGAGCTTTTCTCCCAAGGAGAAATAAAAGAACTTTTTACGGCCTTTACTCCCTATGATCAACCCAGCTATAGAGGGCAGGTCTCTACAAAAGACACCTCTTTTAAACTCCGAAACCAAACCGGCTTTGATGATCTTTCTCCCCTTACTTTTCATCAAAATCTCTTTAAGCGTCTACGAAATAATCAGGCCGTTGGTTTAGAGGTCGATGCAAGTGCAGCCATAGATAATCAAACCGTTTATGGAGCTGATTCTCAATTCCATTCGATCGATCTGAAAAAGGTTGTCGACAAAAAACAAACCCATCTTCTCCCCATGAAATTTCTTATTGGAGAAACTAAATCCGCTTTCGAACTCATTCAAAAACTCCTACAGATGCAAGAAATCCTCGAAATTCAAGCCGCTCAATGGAGACCTGAAATTAAATCCGCTGAGAAATGGGATCAATGGATTCATGCTCCCCATCGACATGCCGTCCTTATAAAACGAGGAGAACAGGACTACTTTTACCAATACACTGAATCTGATAGGACCATCACTGTAAGCCGAAGCGAAATCAAGAAAGCCTTTCAAAAACAGATTGAATCTGAAATACAAAAAAATAATGAAAAACTTATGCAATTCGTAAAAGAAAATACAAAATGGCTGATAGACACTGCAAAAACCTATTTACATCTTTATCGTCCTCAATCCTTTTTTCAAACTAGAAGCGATAAAAGCCATTACGACCTTTCTGATCTTTATAGAAAACTCGACCAATACGAGCTCGGATTTTTCTTTCACCTCATTGCAAACAACAATTTAAGCCGACTTATCCAAAAAGGGGAAGTTCGATTAAATGATAAAGTCCGACTAGTAAATGTCAAAACTCGTGTTTATCATCGCAAAGACACTCCTTTTAATACGACGGAAGATGAAGAAGGTTATTTAGGTTCTCATACCTATAACTATCTCTTTGCCTATTATAAAAACTCTGTAGTTCATTCTGGGTGGCAAACTCGAGCACAACAACGACCAGATCTATTGTGGTGGATTGCTCCCATAGACATCGATTACTTTCGTCAGCTCGGACGCATTTCTGACCAAGAAAGTCAAACCGCCTCCTATTATGGAGCTTTTGATAATCTCATGCGTCTTATTGAGGATTGTGAACCTCTTGAAGACTATTTGCTCCCTCCCCATTTTAGATCCTCCCCTTCGCCCTTTGATAGCACTTATTGATGATTTTCCAAGAGTCGTCCCTCAAAAACTCAAACATGCGGTGCTCATCTTCGCCTGCGCTCCGAACTCGCTTTGAGGGGCCACTCTTGGAAAATAAGCAAAACTCATACCTTTAATTTCAAGAGGAGTTTTTTTGACAAGCATTCTCTTTAATGATCTCATTAAGGTATGAGTTTTAACCTTTTAAGTTTAAATATTATTAGCTCTTTGATTTTCACCTTGTGTTCAATCTCGGCAAGAGCCACCATCACCCTCAACACCAGTGTCTCTGGCGCTTCAGCCTATGATTATAATACTGTTTCAGGGATTCCCATTGTTTATGGTGGCCTCGGAGGGACCTGTAGTTCAACCGATGGCACCAATGCATGTGACAGCTGCGCAAATGCCCCCACAGCCGGAACTGCATGCAACCAAAATCGAATTTATGACAGTCTTCAACTCACCATCACTTTAAAGTCCGATAAAGCCTCATCTGGAAGTGTGATCATCACTACTGAAGATGGCAAAACTCCTTTAACTATGGTCACCAGTGAAACTGTCGGCAGTACCAATACCTATGGGTCTGTCACCGTTTTGTGGACCTACGTTTGTGATACCATTAATACCGATGCTGTAGACTGCGACAGTACCGCGGCCGGAACGCTATTAAGTGGAAATCTTCTTGTAGGTATAGATGGTAACTCTGATGGGGATTTAAACTCAGACGTGGATGACTCTGCTAAAATCGCCTTTCGAGTTTATAGCCCAGAAACTTCTAATAGCACCAATGGCGCAAATTGCACATCCATTACCGGTGCCTGTGCTCTATCTGTTTATCCTGGTGACGAAAAAGTCTATATAAACTCTTTTACTGCACCCACAGGGTTTGCCTCGGTAAAATCTGATATTAAAGTAAAGTACGTGCGATTAATGTTTTCAGCGGTGAACTTTGATAGTCTTTCTGTGGTTGAAAATTATCAAGACTTTGAAATCATAGATGATGCCACTAATATTTCAGGCTATCTTGATGGTCTCACCAATGATACTCCCTATGTGTTTAAATACGCCAGTATTGATGATGCCGGTAATATCTACAACTTTTTAGATGCCGCCTCTTTTAGCTCTGCATCTGGCTGCATAGCCTCTAGCGCCACACCTTCCATTAGCGATACCACTTGTGCATACATCGCCACTCCGGGTAAAGTCTTTGGACTTTTAAGCGAAGATCTAAACTGCTTTATTGCTACCGCGGCCTATGGCTCTTCATGGGCTCCTCCGCTAAAAACCCTAAGAGCCTTTCGCAACACCTACCTTCTCACCCATGATTGGGGAAAGGCCTTTGTATTGTCCTATTACAAATATGGATCTCAAGCGGCCTATTGGATTAAAAATTCCCCAGGATTAAAAGTTATTAGCCAAATTCTTTTATGGCCTCTATGGGCTTTTGCATGGATGTCTTTACAAATAGGCTTATGGACCAGTCTTATTTTATGGGGATTGGTTGTTGGTTCTTTTTTCTATATTTTTAAAAGGCGATTTCTGTGCGCAAGATAGTTTTTTTAATTTTATTTATCAACCAACTGGCTTGGGCAGCCAACGAGCCTCCTCCCATAGCTGCAGAATTACCTGAGTCTACTCAACCTGAGTTAAAAAAAGGTGAAAAAAAAATCAAACACCCGCTCAGCAAAAAAGGACTCATTCGTATCACCAAAGACAGCGAATATATCTATAAAACCGAAGAGTCTCCCAAAACAGGAACAACCACAATTTTATTTGCCAATTGGGACCCTATTAACCTTGCAAACCCTTCAAACGGTGTCTCTTATGCCGATATTTATGATAGAGCCTTTATCCTTATGGCAGATTACGAATGGCCTTTGATGACTCTTTTAGGGTCATGGAACTTTAAATTAGGCTCTGGCTTGGGGATATCTTCCGGCAATGGCATTTTAACTCACGAAAACGACTCATCTACTAGCCCTGCAAAAGAAGCCTTTACTCTTTTGACCTTTCCCAATCATGCCTCGGTCATTTATAGAATTAAATTTTGGGACGATCAGCCTATTATTCCCTACATTGAAGGGGGCCTTGCCTACTACACCTTTCTTGAAATGCGAGATGATAAAATCGGGCCTCAACCTGGCCGACTTGCCGGGTCCCTTGGAGTTCAAGTCATCGCCGGAGGAGCTTTTGATTTAGGCTTTTTTAATCGCAACCTTATCAAAGAAATGGACGCCGAATATGGTATCAATGGAGTTTTCGTAAATTTAGAATATCGAAAGATCCAAGGATTAAAGCCTGACTTTGATATTTCTAGTGATCTCATCAGCTTTGGATTTATGTTGATTTATTAAAAAGTACTAAAGGTACGCGCTTAAAAGGTACGAACACACTTTGGTGTCCATATGGCGTCATCATAAGTTTTTTATCACTCAAATCTCTTAATACTTTTGTAATTATTTGATGCACCATGGACACCAAAGTGTGTCCGTACCTTTTGATGCGTTTTAACCCCACCACGGAAGCTTTTCAAAACGCTCAACCATATCTTTAGGGTAGTGCACTTGATACAAATACAGGCCCTGAGGAGGAGCCGTTCCTTTAGCCCTCTGGCGGTCACGGTCCTGTATAACCTCATTTAACCAAGATGCTGGCAATGAGTTGTTTTCCATATAAATAAGGCTTCCTACAATATTTCTCACCATTTGCCTTAAGAAGCCATCGCCTTTTATGGTGAACTCCAAGATGTCCTTTTCTTTTTTCTCCCAATGAGCTTTATAAATTTCTCTCACCGTGTGAGGAACCTCTGTCCCAGAAGTTTGAAAGCTTTTAAAATCTTTTTTGCCTACGAGCACTTTACTCATTTCATTGAGATAGTTTATGTCTAACTCTTTTGAAATATGGGTGACAAAGTGCCTTCGCCAAGCACTTGGAAGTGGTCTATTCAAAATAAGATATTTATAAGTTTTGGCTTGAGCAGAGCCAATGGCGTGAAATTCATCAGGAACCCGCCATGCTCCTTTTACACATAAACTCTCAGGAGTCATAGTGCCATTCAGAGCGTAAAGCCATTTATAATTGTAAGGATTTTTATGTGTCCAAAAGTGAACTATTTGCCCGCGAGCATGAACTCCGGCATCTGTTCTGCCTGCCCCGCACACTCGAATACTTTCATCAAGCATTCGGCTCAGGGCCTTTTCTAGCACTCCCTGAATGTTTAAATCATTCTTTTGCTTTTGAAATCCTGTAAAGGCGCTTCCATCATAAGAGAGAAGAAGCGCTACCTTTGATCGAGCAGTTTCTAATTCATTGCTTTTAGTAGAGGGAGACACCATTGCTGTCTTCTTTATCCTTCCAAAGCTCTTTCCAGTCTCCCCAAACATCTTGCCATTGTTTTAAAAATGCCTGGCTCACTTCAAAAGGAGAATTGAACATATCGTAAACCGAATAAATTTCCACATTCCAGTCTTCTTTAGCCACCAACTGAATATATTTTACCGTTAAAGTGTCAGACTCATGTTGAAGGTTAATGATTTTACCGCTCAACTCGTGAATCTTCATCATTGCCGCTTCAGCCTGCCCAATCAATCCTGAAGAACCTAAACTACTCCAGTCTTTCTGGCTGCTTATCACGCCATATAACTCTATAGCTATTTGCGTGGCTTGAGGGCCATAAAATCCCTCCATGGCATGATATACTAAAAGCTGATCTCTTCTTTTTACAAGTTCAGCATATCTTTTAAAATCAGCCGTGTAGCGTTTGTAATAATCCCTTAACTCGGGAGTGAGCTCATTAATTACTTCTTCATTAAATCGACCCTCAGGAGTAAGGTACATTCCTTTGTCTATTAAATCTGCAAAGAAAGCATTATGAAGAGACTCTTGATCGTTATCGTGCTGCTTTAAAGTTTCAAACAATTTTTCCATCTCAGCTTCTACTTCTAATATCTCTTCAGGTTTAACCACTTTTCGATCAAAAAGATATTGAAGCTCAGCCTTCATTTTTTCTACTTTAGAAAATAAACCTTCAGAAGCCTGAGACAAGACTTTCTTCTTCTCTTTTAGTTGCTTTATTTCAGGAATAATTTCTTCTCTGCGCTTTAAATTGTTCTCTGCAATATCATGATGAGCAGAACCTTTAGGAGGTAAATAGGCCAACTTTTGACGATCAGAAATTTCTTGATCAAAAGCCATTAACTCCTCTTGATTATAAGCTTGACCTTTTTTAGGTCCATCTTTGTGGCGCAATTCTAAAAGAGTGTTTCCTGATTTGTCTTTGACCACAATTTCGTTCTCAGACAATTCTTCACCAGACCTGAGTTTTTTCAAAGCCTTGCTGATTCCTCCCTTAGCCTGCATTTTCGCTACAAAAAAATCACTCGGCTTTTTAACAACCACGACGCTGTCTCTAATAAACTCACGAAAGGCTAAATTGTTTGTATAGGTTTGCAAAATCTCTAGAAAAACACTCAATTTATCTTTCTCATTGGCCTGCCCCTTTTCAACCACTTTGCTTTCCACTACCGGAAGGTCTTTCCCCGTTACAGACGCCATAAATTCGATCATGTCTCTATATTGTTCGGGTTGGTTATTTTTCGCCCCGACGGGTAAATGGTCCATAGTTAAGTGACCAATTTTTGCCACTTCACCACTCCACTCTTGGATATCTACATAAGGCCTAGAAGAATCTTCTACTTCTTCACGGTTTTCTTCTAAAAGTAATTTGACCAAGTTTTTCACTTCACCGATATACTCTTGTATGGCCTCTACAATGTCTGCTTGAGCATCCATTTGGCGAGGGGTATAACTTTTCTTCATGGCTTTGTTTTGCTCAACTGTTCTTACTCTTCCCACGGCCAACGGAAAATTGTAATACCCGGCTTCATTTTTTCCCGTTAAAACTTTGTAGGTTTCCATAAAACTTTCAATATGAGGGCGAGCTTCACTCATATTTTTGGAGCCATCATAAACATCCAAAATCTTATGTCCATAATCAGTAAGCCTTTTAAGAATAGACTCTAAGCCGGGGTCGCTAATATTTGCTCGATTAAAAATTGTACTCTCAGTCACATCAACTTTTGGGTTACCTTTTTCATCGAGTTGTGGCTTTTGCGTCTTCTTATCTAGTTTAACTTTCTCTACTCTTTCTACGTCCAAAAGAGCCATGTTGTCTCTATTGAGAACATGAGGAGCTATGCCAGGGCCAAAAACACGACGACGTCCATAAATTCTCGTCGTAACGTTAGTTAAAGCATCAAAATAATTTTTATAAAGGTCTTCTTTTCCGACATAAAGAAAATCATATTTTCCGATAGTCATCAAAGTAGGAAGATATTCTGCTCCTCGATGTTTTGGAATTGTCCAATCTAATTCAGCAATAGTCTGATTTGCATAAGACATGTTTAACAGCCCAAGCTTGGCGGCTTTGGTTAAGCCCTCATGTAAAATCTGATCATCTTCAGCCATTTTTGCTTTGATTTGCTCATCCATTTCGATCAACTGGGCATTTCTAAATTTTGCCGCAGCATCTGTCCCCGGCTGAGCATCAGAAACAGGTGAAAGCGACATCAAACCAGCAAAAGACTGTTTAAAGGTCGATCCTGGTCTATCCGAGTGAACCATAAATAAATTGACATAGACACCACCCAGAGAGTGACCAGAGATAAATACAGGAACATCAGAAGGAATATAAGTTTGTCTTAAGGCCTCAAGATATTCAAATAATTCCAGCGAAGTAAATCTACTTCGAGCTCCTTCACCATGATTAGGCAAATCAATTGAGATCACATCAACATCATATTTATTAAAGGCATCCATTTTGGTGATAGCCACATGATGTCCCGTGGTCTTTGTTCCTCCACCATGAAGGTCAATCACAACAGCTTTAGCACCTTCTCGACATAACCATTTCTTTTCTCGAAAGAGATTATCGTAAAGAGCGCGTCTATTAAATCCTATATTTGTGTCAGAGAATTCTTTTTTATCCCAAGGCATTCTCAATCGGGCATGTACAAAATTCTTAGCAGAATCATCACTTTTTACTTTTCCAGGAGCAGCCTCAAGCAGCTGATGACCAATGAGATGTACAAAGTTAGGCAAAGCTTGTTTCATCACCTCAGGAGTCTTATTTAAGGGCACCCCTTCCCATAAGCGGGTTTTTGCTTGATCAATATGTGACAATGTAAATTCAGGGAGCACATCGTTTAAACGAGCTTGGATTCGGCGAACATGATCAATATAGTATTGTGCTGTTTTTACTATCTTTTCTGTTGCCATTTCTAGGGTAAGCTGTGGAATTCCTGAAGAAGGAGCTGCAGAAACCGAATCTTTAGGAGCTTCTTGGCGAGCCCGAAAGGGAGCCGTAGATACGGGCATTTCTACGCTAGAAACCTTATGGGTAAGAGCTAAACTCTTTAAATACTCTGAAGAAACCACATCGACACAGCTCAAACTCGCGTAAGCTGGAACACTTAAAGTAAACCCTATTAAAAAACCCACCAACAATCGCGCAGTTTTCTTCATTATTTTTCCTTTTCTAGTTTAAACTCTCATCCACCTTACGTTTTGACACCACAATCGAGAGTTAAAACAAATACAAACCAAGAACCCCATATACTAAATATTGAGTTTCCTGGCTCATTCGCTGATTTCTAATATATAAAAACTTTATGGTTTTATTTGCCTAATAAAATTGCCGTTTAAAGTTGAGCCCACTTTAAAGGATAACCTCTTCGAAATACATGGGTTTATACCCAAGAAAAAAAAGGGAAGGCGACCATAAGGATATCTTATATTAAAGAGAACTTAATATTTTACCCCCCATGAATTTTTTATATTTCTTACAAAATCTTAAAAATCATAGATTTAGAATTTACTGAGATTCATCAGTTTTTTTTAATTCTTGAACCTGCTTGACTTTATAGCCGACAAAATTTAGAAATAGCGGTTTAAAACGTCTAAAAGTAAATCTATTTGTAATGAGGATGATATGAAAACCTGGAACGCAAAACCACAAGAAGTAGAAAGAAAATGGTGGTTAGTAGACGCCGAAAATCAAACAGTTGGCCGTTTAGCTACAAGAATCGCCAACAAATTAAGAGGCAAAGATAAACCTACGTTTACCCCTCATGTTGATACTGGGGATTTCGTCGTTGTTATCAATGCCGACAAAATGAAATTCACTGGTAATAAATTGGATGACAAGAAATACTACAGCCACTCTCGCTTTTTTGGCTCATTAAAAGAGACCTCCGCTCGTGAGATGTTTGAAAAAGACTCTCCTACGATTATTTTAAAAGCTGTTGAAGGCATGTTGCCTAAAAATAGGCTTTCAAGACAATTGTTAAAAAAATTAAAAGCCTACAGTGGCGCTGAACATCCACATCAAGCACAAAAATTAGAAGCTTTGAGCGCAAATTAAAAAGGATTAAATAAATGGCTGAAAATCAAGTTTACTATGCTACAGGAAGACGAAAAACGAGTGCAGCTCGTGTTTTTATTAAAAATGGCTCTGGAAAAATTACCATTAACGGTAAAGAGTTCGATAAATACATCGAAAATCAAACTGCTCAAAAAATAATTCAACAACCTCTTCAAGCTACGGCGACTAAAGGGAAATTTGATATCTATGTAACAGTTAAAGGTGGAGGTCCTTCTGGACAAGCCGGAGCGATCAGACATGGAATCTCTAGAGCTCTGACTTTAATTGATGAAACATTTAGAGCACCTTTAAAAAAAGAAGGCTACCTCACTAGAGACTCAAGAATGGTTGAGCGTAAAAAATACGGTAAACATAAAGCCCGTAAATCTACTCAATTCTCTAAACGTTAATTTCAATTCTATACAATTGAAACACCTTAAAAAAAGCTCTCCTTGCGAGAGCTTTTTTATTACAGAGATCGAAAAATCTCTCTACATGATTTAGCAGAGAAATTTTTTTTTGTATCAGAACTCCCATAATCAAATGAATCCAAATAGACCCCAATGGCTTGCCCTATTTCTTCTTGGGTAAATCCTAAAGCGGGAATGTACCGAACAACGGGACCTTTCTTAAATTCTTCTAAATAATCTCTTCGCTCCGAGTCCCTCTGATCTCGATTCACGACAACACCTTGGATTTGCTCCATTTGTAATTCATACACTCCCACCTCATGGCCATTGGCAATATGATTGAGAACATCACCCTTTAAAACCCCTGATTGATAACGTAACGGTATCTTTACTAAGGTATATTCTCCCGAGTGTTCGACTTGAATTTGATCCCTTGAATACTTCTCAGAGAAATTGGGGTTCAACTGAATTTCTCTTCCATGAGATTCATGCCCTTTAATCTTTCTAACCTTAAATTGAATAGAGAGCTCCTCCACATCCCAATGTCCCGGGTAGTAGAGTTGTAATAAATTTTCTCCCAATCCAAAGGACAACCTTTTTATCGGCTTCTCTCTCCCATTTCTCAGCATGTGAACTGCTTTCAAATAAAAATCCTCTTTTAAATTTGAGGTCTGACTAGAAGAAAAAATACTAGATCTCAATCTTCTAACCGGAATAAAAAAATCCCTTCCCGAAATATTCTCAATATTTTTTCTCTCCATAGAAACATTCTCTTTTAATTGGTTTTGCCCATGAAAGGAAATCCCTAAAACTTTTACCTCAACGGGTTTTTTTCTTAGACGGCTCAAAGGAATAGATCCCGAAAATTTATAGGATTGAGAGGGAACACGCTCAGGGTTTTCTATAGGTTCAGGACTCCATACGGTGTCTCTTAAAGTAAAAAAACTAGAACTTTTTTTCGTCACTCTTTGCGGAGATAACATACTGTAACGATCCTTTGATTCTGGGTTAGAAAGAGTAACCTGGGTTTCCACACGCTCTCCGTCGATTTCAAAAACTAGAAAGACTCTGTCCTGCAAATAATTAACATATCCACGCTCAAGAAGATCCGAATAGTCAAAATATCCTTCAAAATGAATTCTCCCCCGTCGGACGGAGTAGTCATCAAAATTAAGCTTCAACCGACCCCCAAGTGCAATATCAAAAACATCAAAGGCCTTATTTTTTACTTCATCGTATATCAACCTTGTTGTTCGTTCTGATCGATCAATCTGTAAAGGAATATCCAATTGCTGAGATTGCAGCCGGAGCGTAGACCACGAATCTCCTCCACCATTGAATCGATACATCAACTCCAATTTTAGAACGAGTTGATCTTTTGTGCTTGGAGTAGATACTTCAGCTGAAACCACTGTAGCATTATAATAACTACCCAAGGGATTATGCTCTCTGTGACCCTGCAACCAACTTAATACCTTACGAGACAAATCATAACTTCTACCCTCAAACTCCAACAACACCACAGGAAGGTCGGCATGATATTTTTTATTTCTTTCAAAATCTACAGAATAATCCCCATTAGGTAATCCCATGTAGGGGTTTACTACGGTGATCTTACCCTTTTCGCCCTGAGCCGTCTTAAACTCAACTGTAACTTGTTTGGACTGAGCTCTCTCAGCCAAGTGTAAAGCATAGGGATCAACCACATTTTTTATAAATTCAGGATCATCTCTCGTTGGCTCGTTTCCTGCCAAAGATAGAAATAGTCCAATAGTATTTATTTGCTCAGCGAACTCTGGTACGGCTCCCTCCGCTGCTCTTAATACGGCAGGGCTCACCAAATGCAACTGCCTACCAAATTCATGAGCCACCAATGTCAGAACTTTATCGTAACGGTCATACTCAGAACTACTTATTCTATCTAAATTAATAAAAATCGTATGGCCTTTTCCTGGCACATTGGTGATGGCTGCCTTTGGATATCCTTCTGTTTCGTTCATAAATAAAGGATGGGCTCCGGGTAAAAAAACTGGAGGATTATCTCTCATGACTCGATCGACGTTATTATACTTAGCCATCAACGCTTGACTTCTAGAGTAAGACCAACCTGGAACTTCATAGTCATAATCAATTTCTTGTCCAAATCTCTGCCAAGCTTTATATGTCCAATAGACGCCAGGACTCATATGAATTGGCCTTAATACTTCTTGAGCTTTCCCCACACTCAGGCTAAGAAAACACAGTAGGGACAGTAAAAAAGATAGAATACGCATAGCGAACTCTGATGCAAAGAAAATACCAACGGTGTAATGGTTTTTGCCTTATTTTAACCGGAAGAGAAAAATGCACTATTTCTGTAAATCAGCAATTATTTTAATAACCTACCTCTTACTCGCGACAACTCTAAAAGCTGCCGAAGGAGGAGGTCACACCGTAGGTAATGGCGGTGACCTTTCTGAGCTATACATCATTGAAATTTGGTTAAATTTAGATAAAAAAATAGAATATTGTTTTGAGTCCACAGACCCTTGCCAACTGCTCGCCACGGAAAAAAACGAAATAAAATTTCTTTTAAATCACTTTAATGAAAAAGGGGATATTCATCTCAAAGCATCTGCTAACCCTTGGGAGTTCAAATTTGATGCCGATGGAATTACCTTTAACAAGAAAGCCCTGTACAACAATGAAACTCCTAAATCCTATGGAGAGCTACAAGCATTGGTGTTAAAAGCACTCTTGTTAAAACAAACTGGAGATTCCGAATTTAGCCAATTACTTGCTGAAAAACTCAAAACTCGGTTGTTTTTATCCAGTTTTGAGAGGCATACGTTTTTTAATTCGAAAAAATACTCAATGCATTGGACTCAATTTACTCACCAAAATGATTTTGTAGCAATAGACTCTCCCGAATTTTCCTTCGAAATATCTAATTATTTTTTAAAAACTTCGCCATGCGAAATCGGATATTTTCAACTTCAACGCGTTCTTTCTATGCAGGTCGATTACTCTGGAATTTATGTGAAAGGAGATATCTCTTATATTTGTACTGTCTCTCAACAAAATGCAGTCACTCGCTATAGAGGAAAGTTTTATTTAAACTTACCCTTTGATTCGAATCATGGATTTGATACAAATTTATTTAATGTAAGTGTCTATCAATTGGAACTTTTGAATGAACAATAATAAATCAAAAATTAAATCCATTTTTGATTGTTCAAATTTAAATGATTTCTGGAACTTTG
>JAGRAA010000221.1 GCA_020435185.1 Bdellovibrionales bacterium
TCGTTGAAGAAAGGCCCTTGCTTCCACCTAAATTTTTAGAATGGTTAATTTGGTTGTCAGATTATTATATGTACCCCATAGGTAAAGTGATCGACTCCTGCTTTCCAAGTTTACCAAAAAAAGGAAGAAAAAAAGACTTTTCGAATCTTATTCCACAACTTGATTCCGTAGATCAGCCTTTAGAATTGACTAACGAACAATCCACGGCCTTTAAGACCATCAAAGCTTCAAAGGGATTTTCCTCTCATTTGCTTTTTGGAGTCACTGGATCCGGAAAAACCGAAGTCTACCTTCAGTCCTTAAAAGACATCGTCGAGCAAGATCAACAGGCTTTAATATTAGTGCCAGAGATCTCTTTAACACCACAATTGATACATCGCTTTGAGTGCCGATTCCCAGGAAAAGTAGCTACCATTCATTCGGCTCTTACCCCAAGAGAAAAGACCAACCAATGGTATCAGTGTGCCGAAGGAAGCAAAAATATTCTCATTGGAGCACGCTCCGCTTTATTTTGCCCAATGCCCAATCTGCAAATTATTGTCATAGATGAAGAACATGAGACTAGCTATAAACAAGATGATCACTTGCGATACCATGCCCGTGATGCTGCCATCATGTTGGCAAAGAAGCTCAACATACCCATCGTCTTAGGATCCGCCACTCCCAGCCTTGAAACCTGGCAGAATGCACTATCCGGAAAGTACCAGCTTCATGAACTTAAAAACCGTGTCGCCAACAGAAAGATGCCCTCCACTTATGTTGTAGATTTAAGAACTCATAAAGATCAAAATCAATTAGAAAATAAATCTTCTGAAACTCCTTTTTGGATGAGTGATTTATTAAAAGAAAAAATTTCTGCTACATTAGAGAAAAACCAACAAGTCGCCTTATTTTTAAATCGTCGAGGTTTAGCACAAACCGTATTCTGTGAATCCTGTGGTTACCATAACACTTGTCCCAATTGTGAAATATCATTAACCCTGCATAATTCTAATCATTTGGTCTGCCACTATTGCGATTACGATATAGTTTATAAAGAAAAATGCCCTGAATGCCATGAGCCCAGCCTGATTCCTCTTGGCATGGGAACCGAGAAAATAGAAGAAGATATAAAGAAAATTTTTCCACAAGCCAAAATTGCCCGAGCAGATCGAGACGAGATTCAATCTAGAGATGAACTAGTAGAGTTAATTCGATCGGTAGAGTCTAAAGAAACAGATATTCTTATTGGAACGCAAATGATAGCAAAAGGATTAGACTTCCCTCACTTAACATTAGTGGGACTGGTCTTAGCTGACATAAGTTTCAATATTCCTGATTTCAGGTCTACCGAAAGAAGCTTCCAATTGTTGACACAGGTAAGTGGACGATCTGGGCGTCATCTCGATGATGATGCTTCTGTAGTGATTCAAACTTATAATCCCGATCATCCTAGTATTTTATATGCAAAAAATGTGGACTACCGCGGCTTTGCCGAAGAGGAGTTGAAGCTAAGGGAAGAGCTTCTCTACCCCCCGTATGGAAGATTAATTTCGTTGAAAATTACTTCTATCGATAAGCAAAAAGCCTCAAAATGCGCTTCGATACTCAATTCTCGCTGTGAAGTTTTACAAAATAAATCGAGTTATAAAAACATACAAGTCCTTGGCCCGGCAGAATCTCCTATATTTAGATTAAGAAATAAATATCGCTATCATATGCTCCTAAAAGGTCCGCGCACAGCACCACTCAAGGCTTTTGTCTCTCAATTGTTAGCCGATAAGAAATGGATTCCCGCTGGGACTAAAGTTCAGATTGATGTCGATCCAATCAATATGCTGTAAAAGACGCATTTAAAAAAAGTTAAAATAATGA
>JAGRAA010000222.1 GCA_020435185.1 Bdellovibrionales bacterium
AAAAGAAAGCTTATCGGTGATGACGAACATGGTTGGGATAATGATGGAATTTTTAACTTTGAAGGTGGATGTTATGCGAAATGTATCGACCTCTCTGCTGAAAAAGAGCCTGATATCTTTAAAGCTATTCGCAGAAACGCTCTCTTAGAAAACGTGGTCGTCGACGAAAACGGTGAAATTGATTTCACAAGCTCAGCAAAAACCGAAAATACAAGAGTCAGCTATCCTATTGAGCACATTGACAATATAGTTACACCTTCCATGGGTGGACACCCCCAAAATATTATTTTTCTCACCTGTGATGCTTTTGGCGTTCTTCCTCCAGTAGCCCGTCTTAATGACTCACAGGCTGAGTACCAATACCTTAGCGGATATACAGCTAAGGTCGCAGGGACAGAAATCGGTGTCAAAGAACCAACCGCTACTTTTTCTCCTTGTTTTGGTGGACCATTTTTAACCGTTCACCCTACTCTTTATGGAGATATCTTAAGCTCAAAAATGAAAAAACATGGAGCGAAAGCTTATTTAGTCAATACAGGATGGACCGGCGGAGAGTATGGCGTAGGCGAGCGTATGAGCATTCAAGCCACACGTAAAATTATCGATGCCATCCTCGACGGTAGCATTGAAGATAGTGCTTGGGAGAAATTTCCTGTCTTTGGGTTCGAGATTCCTACCAGCCTTGAAGGTGTAGATACTCAAATTCTGAACCCAAAAAATACCTGGTCCGATAAGAAAGCCTACGATGAAAAACTGGAAAAACTTGGACAAATGTTTTTTGAAAACTTCAAAAGCTTTTGTGATGTCCCAGCGGGTATGAGATTAAAGTCAGCGGGACCCCAAATTAAATCTAGCAAAACAAAAGAAAACTCATCTCCTGAAGTCCAAATGTGATTTCTATTTAATTTTTAGACAGAGCAGGTAACAACTCTTGCTCTGTCTAAAAATTAAACACTCCTAGAATTTCCCTATTTTTAGCAAAATTAAATTATTTCAATATTTTACAGAGCTTCTCTGATTACTCCTTAAGGGTATTGTATTTGAATAAACAACAGTTGAATGGCTTTGTTTAAAGGAACAAATATGAAAAATATTGCAAAAATCTCAACCCTTCTTTTAGTCAGCTGCATCGGCTTTTCAAATTTTGCCCTTGCTGAAACGGAAGAAGAACTTGATAAAGAAATTCGTCAACTTGAACAAGAGTTTGATCAACCCATTATTAAGCTTCACAAGGTCAACAGAAAAAAGAAGAAGGCGCAATCTCGTAGTCACAAATCTGCCAAAAATAAAAAGTCTATTACAGCTCAGAAAACCTCTAAGATCTCACAGAGAAAACCCGTTCCCATTACTCCTCCTCAACCAACAAAATTATTCACTCAAAAGAAATCCGCTCAGACTCCTTCTATTTTTAACCCACAGGCATCTCATAGAAAGCTAGCGCCCGCAGATAAAAGTTCCTCACAGAAAGTAGCTCTCCTAAAATCTGAAACCTACAAAGAAAAAGAACTCGATCGTGAGAGTCATGCTTATTCAAACATAGAGACTCACAAAACAAAAGAGGCTTACAAAGAAATCGAGACTTCCTCTTCTCGAAAGCCTTGGGGTCTCAATGTATATACCTATTTTAGTTTTTCAGATTCTCTCTCCACTACAAATAATACCTCATCAAACTATTCAGTAAGTCAAAGAAACTTTATTTCTGATTTTACCGGAGAATACCAATCTCAATCCAGCTTTGGGCTAGGGTTAGAATACAGTAAAAAATCTATGTTCACTTTCGCTGCGTCTGGAATTGGATTTAGTGCTGGCGCTTCATATGATTTTGAACGCACTATTTCTAGAGGGAATATCAATTACTCTAGCAATCAGCAAGGCTATTATAACTATGATGATCCTAAACTTGCCGTTATTCTCCCCTATGCCAACGTAAATCTTAGCTTTGAAAACAAATCTTATCTTTTTGCCGGTCTAAACTATTCTTTCCCTATGGTATCAGGAGCCGCAGACGAAGAGTATAAGGGTGATATAGGATACCAATTGGGCTTTGGCCTTCCCATAACCAATTATATCTCCTTAGAAGTTTCTCATCGATGGGTGTCTTTTGTGGCTAATCCGGTCTATAATTATTATTATTACAACAACAACACTTCAAGTAGCCGCGTACAAAGGCAAGGTTTAGGTATTCTCGAGCAAGAAAATCTAGAACTCAAAGGGTTTAATATAAACCTCTTGGCGACCTTTTAAACACAGCTCCATATTAAGACCGCCCTCAAACAGCATCTGTATGAGGGTTAATTTTGTTGAGAAAAACTTTTCAAATTTTATAAAAAACAGGTATAGATTTCTAATGATTCATGCATCCAATATATCCAAAGGCTACCATTCTAAAACTCTCTATAAAAATGCCAGTTTTCAAATTAATCCCGGTGAAAAGATAGGCTTGGTGGGACCCAATGGTGCTGGTAAAACCACAATTTTTAGAATTATTACAGGAGAAGAGCGTCCAGACGATGGCTTTGTCAATAAGCCAGAAAAACTAATTGTAGGTTATTTTTCGCAGAACATTGCCGAAATGAGTGGCAATACATTAATTAACGAAGTTAAATCTGCTGCCGGTCGTACAAGTGAGCTGCAAAAGACTCTACAGGAGCTCGAGATAAAATTATCTGAACCTATGGACGATGATCAAATGGCCGAAGTCCTTGAAAAATACGGTGAAGCCCAGTCCGAATTTGAAGCAATTGGAGGATACGATATAGACAGTAGAGCCGCTGAAATATTGACAGGCTTAGGCTTTCTCCCCGAAGAGTTTGAAAACCTCACAGAAAACTATAGCGGTGGATGGAAAATGCGTATAGCCTTAGCAAAAATTTTACTTTTGCAACCCGATGTCCTTTTAATGGACGAACCGACTAACCATTTAGACATCGAATCTATATTGTGGCTTGAACAATGGCTGCAAAATTATAAAGGTTCTCTTTTAATGACCTGTCACGATCGAGAATTCATGAACAAAATTGTTTCTAAAACGATCGAAATCGCACATAACACTATTACTACTTATTCTGGTAATTATGACTTTTACGAAAAAGACAGAGAAATTCGTAAAGAACAGCTCCTTGCCTCGGCAAAAAGGCAAGAAGATATGCTGGCCAAAGAAAAAGAGTTTATTTCAAGATTTGCCGCAAGGGCTAGCCATGCCGCTCAAGTCCAATCGAGAGTAAAAAAATTAGAAAAAATAGACCTCATTGAAGTCCCGCAAGAAGAAAGAGAAATCAAATTCACCTGGCCAACTCCTCCTCGTGGAGGTGAAGAAGTGGTGAAGCTCACCGATTTGAAAAAAGTTTGGACCACGCATAAAGGAGACCAGAAACTTGTCTTCAATAACATCAATGCCTTAGTAAAGCGACTCGATCGTGTCGCTGTGGTCGGAATTAATGGTGCTGGAAAATCTACCCTTTTAAAAACCATTGTGAATCAAACTACTCCCACTGATGGTGAAGTAAAAATCGGAGCAAGTATTGATATTGGCTATTTTAGTCAAAATTCATTAGATGTGCTCAATCCCAATTCTACAATAATAGAAGAGGTTCAAAACAATATGCCTAACGCAGACCTAGGCTATATCCGCAATCTATTAGGAGCCTTTAAGTTTTCTGGAGATGAGGTAGAAAAGAAAATCTCTGTACTTTCTGGAGGAGAAAAAAGTCGCGTGGTCTTAGCTTGTATTTTAGCAAGGCCTGTGAATTTACTTGTCCTCGATGAACCCACAAACCATCTCGATATTGGATCTCGAGAAGTCTTATTAGAGGCCATTCGAAAATTTCCTGGCACTGTCCTTATTGTTAGCCATGATCGGCATTTTTTAAGAGCCATCACCTCCAGAGTTTTTGAAATCGACAAAAACCAACTCCGGGTATTTGATGGCCAATACGACGAGTATCTACAAACAAAGGCAGAAAGAGGAATTTAGTTCCCCCATTTCACCGTTACTGCCGCTGACATTTTTTTAGTGTCTGGATTGTAATAATATTGCTTGGTGGTTACTCCTGAATAGGCCGAAATATCTGTAGAAGTAATATTGATCTTCCAAGTGTCATGAACGTCCATGGTCCAATTGTTACCTGAAGGCATTTTGGTCGCAGCAGTTCCTAACCGAATAAAAGAAGCTAGATTAGGAGTTCCATCATAATTAATACACTGATTTGCACCCCCCACTGCAGTTGCACATCCATAGCAGTTCCAACCACAATTGGTAGCGGTCTCATAGCCACTACTCCCAATAGTGAACTGACTCACTTGAACATTATTCACATTATAGACTCTTCCAACAGGAGAAGGTGTTGGTGTTGGAGAAGCTGGCTGTTCTTGTATAGCAGCAATGCTAATTGAGATTTTTGAAGACAACAACTGGCTCTCAGGGTTATACGCATACTGATGCATGGTCACCCCTTGATAGGCTTTTACATCTTGAGATAAAAAATTTATGCTCCAAATCCCGCTAGAAGAGAGCACCCAATTTGAACCAGATTCAAGGATCGTTTCACTGGTGCCGAGCAATTTAAATTTACTTAAATCTGGGTTACCCTTGTCGTCAATACAGATATTCTGTTCGCTATTAATATAACTACACGCTAAACAATTTTCTCCACAATTATAAATTCTCTCCATGCCAAGTGAAGATTCAGAAAATAGTGTCGATTGAGCTCCGCTCTCATTAAAAGATTGAATGCTAGGTGAAGTCGTCAAGTTATTGTTTACTAAATTATCACTTTCACTCTTTTCAATATCAAAAGAACTTTCCGTTAAGCTTGATGTTTTAGATCCGCTTAAATCTTTTAACGGCTTACCACAGTTATTAAATGATAAAATTGAAATCACTAAAGAAAATAAAATTAAAACTCTAACCATCTCTCCCCCTCTAACATCCTTAGTAAAAGCAAAAAACGAGCCTGACCGTTTACCTTTTATTTCGACTTGAGGACCAAAAGTATCATACTAGTTCTCTACAGCTAAAAAGTTCTACAGATCAAATAAATTCTATGTCTCATACTGATATTCTTGAGACCTTTGATTTTTCCCTAGACTTTCAGTACCTTAAACAAATTTTATAATAAGAACAGCTCAAGTTAGATAAATTTTTAGTCGTTAAGTGATTCATGTATTTATCGATATTATTACTTGGAAATTTCATTTTTATCGGATTACTATTAAGAAGCCAACATAAGCTTAAAGAAGCTCATTTCCAACTTAAAAGCATAAAAGTACCTAAGGCAAACTTAGAAGAAAATCAAACACCAGCCTCTCAATATCTTGATGCAGAAAAATCTATCTCTAGGGCCTACAATATTGGTAGTGAACTCATTCTCAATATTAGCAAAAACTTTTCTAAAGTTTCACAGGCCTTTAGTGAAAACAACTCCGACTTAGAAAAAATGAAAGAATCGATACAAACAATCAACCGTCAATTGAAGATTTCTAATGATAGTTTACTCAATTTAAACCAAACACTCGGTGCGATGACAAAAATCAAAGAAGGATTAGAAAGAAACAATGAATCTTTGCAACTTGTTATAGAGAAAACAAAATTTATTGAGGAAATATCATTTCAGGCAAAGCTTTTATCTTTTAACGCCTCTATTGAAGCGGCAAGAGCGGGAGAGCATGGTCGTGGATTTTCTGTCGTGGCTCATGAGGTCGCCAATTTAGCCACAACAAGTAGTCTAGCCTCTAAAGAAATTGCAGACTTCGTGAAAAGCAGCCAGAATATCTCTCATGAATTTAAAGAACTCGCAGAATCGGTCTTCAGTAACTCAACAATAAATGCTCAAGGACTAAAAAAAGACTTTGAAGAGGTTACAT
The DNA here is from genome assembly GCA_020435185.1 of Bdellovibrionales bacterium. GTDB lineage: Bacteria > Bdellovibrionota > Bdellovibrionia > Bdellovibrionales > UBA1609 > JAGRAA01. Next base: position 5,863 of record JAGRAA010000222.1, read on the forward strand.
TAAGCTTAAAAGACTCTATGAGTTTCATCCAAAGAATTTCGTCTCAAAGTGACGAAACAACTCATTTAATAGGAAATATAGAAGCTAGCTCTAAGACAAGTTTAGAATCATTGATTAAATTATTATCAGACTCCCTTGGAGAAGTCACCGGCAAAAGAATTGAAGATCTTAGTGTCCAAGATACAAATTTAAGGCTTGATCAATTTTACAAGATTATCGATGTACGCCAACTAAAGGAGTGGAATGATGAACTTGGGCACATTAAAAATGCAGAACTTATGACCTTACAGGACAATCTTGAAAAAAAACTAAAGGATTTGCCCCGCTCAGAACGCTATCTCTTTGTATGTAGAAGTGGAGGACGTTCTGCTAAGGCCGCCCGTATTGCACAAATGATGGGTTTCACCAAGGTGTATAATATGGAGGGGGGCATGCTTAAATGGAAAGACCATGGCCTCCCCTCTTATAGAGACACTAAAGCAGCCTAACCCCTAACTACGTCTAAATTATTAAATGAATTATGAGATTTGAACAGTTTCAGCATAAACGGTAAAAAGGGCCAGATCATCTTGATTAGCTGTATACAACATAAAAACATTTTCATCGCCAATCCGTGTTTGCTCTACATGACTTAGATCTTCATACATTACTCCGAGATCATTTAATATTGAAACCCTCTCGAAAGTCAGTTTGATTATTTTTCCGTTATATTGTTTAATTTCCAATTCTAAGGTGGTCTCTTGTCGAGTATAAGACACCACCATCGCATCGCTAAAATCTAAAGCTTCATTGAAAGTACTCACTTACTCTCCTCCAGGGATAGCCTCATCGGGTAAATAGCCGGAACCGTCACCTATAGAGCTATCAACGGGTCGTACCTTAAGAATTTTACCAGATTTTTTCGCTTGATTCCATGATAAATCTTGTGGTTTCACTTCTATATGATAATGCTCTCCATGATGTCGAGGGTTAAAACCTAAATCACCTGGCTTCAATCTCCCAGGATGACTCTCATACCTAATCTTGGTGTGCTCATTAGGATGCCAAATCACTCTCAATGTGTCATCTTTTGTTTTGCTCACACTATAAGGATCAATACCCAATAATTCTGAAAATTCCTCTGGTGTTCTTGGAAAACTAATTTTTGAAAATCTATCTAATTTTTCTGATATAAAATCAAAGTCCTTCAAGGATTCAATGATTTTACTTTTCAGTGGTCCAAGTTTTTTTGCTATTTTTTGAATAGCCTTTGCTCCATACTTAGCGGAACTAAATATTCCACCTGTGGCCACTCCATATCCTGACATAACCCATTCCGTAAAAGTAAGCTCTTCGCCAGTAATCATATTCTTTGCATAAGTAAATTCATAAAAATCTCTCACAAATCCCGTCACTGGATCCATACCTACTACCAGATCTGCCACATCCTCTGCGATCGTCATAAAATCATGACAGAGGGCCCGTTCACCCACTATCCATGCTTTATCAGCCGCTAACAAACTCGCTCGTCCAATTTCAACCAACTCATTTTCTATGGGATCAAGCCCTTTCACTGAATTTAGTTTAGATTCTATAAGAAATGCTTTATCTAAAAACTCCGGATCCTGAGTTTCAAAGACCAATGATCTCGGACTTGTCATTAGATCAGAGTCTGAAATTGACGTTTCTATTTTGTATCGATCCGAGTTCAGTTTCTCTATCACTTTTTCAGCAACTTCCATTTTGTCATCAACGTGACTTACTTTTTCCCAAATTTTATTCTGAATATTATTTTGCTTGATAATTTCTCCAGAAATGGTCTCCATACTCTTTCTAATAGAAGCTAAGTCGTCTTTAGTGAGACTATTTAGCACAGCTTGTGTCACACCCGCTTCTACCCCTGCCCCAATTGCATTTATGACGTTACCGACTCCTGAGGAATTCCCTCCTCCTTCATTCGCAAGTTCCTCTCCCCGTCCACTATTCCCTCGTAAAGCCTTTCCGACTTCGCCACTTTCTCCGGCCCCTCGGTCACTATCCGACCCTGCACTAACCTCTTCATAAGCAAAAAACCAGTTTCCGTCTTTAGCTTTATCCTTAGACAACATCCTATAGCGTTTCCCGTCTAAATCAAAAATTTGGCCTATGCCTATAGTAACCATTAAGCTGACTTTTCTGGCCAAACTTTCACCACCAACTCTGTTTTTTGCAGGATCTGTATATCCCCCGTTCATTATCAATTCTTGCCCTTGCACATTGAAAACTAAAAGAAATTGCGCAATCACAAAAAAAAGAACAAATCGAATGAAATTGGTTTTAAAAATTCTATTTATAGTAATATTCTTTTTCATAGTTTCACTCCTCGCAAAGCCCGCGATCGATATTCAATCGAGAATTGAGATCCTCTAGCCTTTGAATTTCATTCATAAATTTTTGCAAATCAGCAGCAGAAGACTCACCTGCTTCTTGAACTTTTTGAAGTTCAAAATGAGTAAATTGACTTAAACTTTCATAAGCTTTCATTTTATATGAGTTAATTCTGCAATACATAGTTCTGTGTCTGTTAAGGTAATGAGGCTTTAATTCATTTTTAATATTCTCTAGTGAACTTTGAGCCAAAAGGTGTCCATAATTTTTTTGCAAACTAATGGTGACCCCTTCGAGCTCTGTTAAAAGCAAACTATGTTCTTCTATCAACTTTTGAATTTGCTCATTACCAAGATTTTTATACCTCTCCCTGACGTCGGCAGGTATAGTCATTACATAGTGTGCGTAAACTATGACATTTCGCATGCTTCGCTGTAATTCAATTATTTGTTTTATGCAGCTTGAAATGATCTGTGCATCGCCCGACTTTATTTTTAGCTGGTCACAAGAATTTTTAGAAAGACTATAAATCGCAATAAGCTCTTGAGAGAACCTACTAATATAGAAATTATAGTCATTAAACCGGACATCTAAAATCTCTTTGTAAATAGAAAATGTCTCTGTGTTTATCTTTTCAATCTCTTCATAGATCTTAGCTACCCTTGCGGCAGCCTTTGCAGAAATGATGGCATCCGTGACACGTAAAACGGTCACTGCAATAGCTGCATAGGGATTAGAAGAAGCTGCCAAGCTTAGTGTGCTCCAAAACTTTTCTTTATCAGTTTCACTTTGAGTTAAATTATAAGCTCCTAGGGCATATCCAATCCCCTCTGAGACCTGATCACCAAGGTGTATGGCAGCTGCCTCAGTGCTCCTATTATTTATATAGTCTTTTAAAGTGTCCAGTAAATACTGTTGAGCAGCGGCTTTCGCAGCCGCCCCTTCTATGGTTTCGGAAGCCATTACATGATTCGCTATAAACATCGAGAAAATTACGCTCATTGCGCCGAACAAATGTTTCATTGCTTCCCACTCTTATTCTTGGAAAGGTCATCACAAGACGAAAAAACATTCTTACCTTCGAGAATATTGATCTGACATTGAACTTCGAACAATTCATTTCCTTCTACAATCGTGCTATCTATCAATGTAGCAATCTGCATTTGTAGAATTTCATTAAGCTCAAACAATTCAGACATCGTAAAACTCTTCAAAAGAGAAGTTATTTCCCCTTGTCTAGTTTTTAACTCTTCAGATAAACCTACCACTTGATCAATATAATTGATTTTGGCATTTAATTGATCCTTCTCATCTGAACCTACTTCTAATTTCAATTCATAGATACTCTTTAGATTTTCTAAAAGTTCTTGCTCTGCAACCGTAAATTCACGTGCTTCTTTATTGATTCCATCAACCTTACCCGCCGCTTTAATCAATTCCTCAATTTTGAGTTGGACCTCGATTAATAGAACCCTCTGGGTACTTAGAGCCTCAAGGAGTTTTAATGATTTTTCTTCGCTGCTTTTAAGGGTTAGTAAGTGTTTTGCTCTCTCTTCATCTCTGGCTTTTTTCTCATTTTTAACTGCCTCGTTTTTTGATTTGGCCAATTCTTTTTGATGTTCTGCTTTCTCTTTGTCTTTTTTCCCTGGATTAAGTGCTTCGTCTATATTTGATGCCGTTTTCTGAATCGGTTTTCGAACCATATTTTTATATACGCCATCGGCAAGAGAATCTGTGTCTTTTTTTATTTCCTTAATATTTTGCTTTGTTTTTTCCGCGGCCTTTTTTGCCCCCTTGCCAATTTCTTTCCCTAATTTGCCAAAATCTTTGGCCACTTTCTTCAACGTTGGGATTTTGGGGACCCTAGGTAGTTTAATTTTCCATCCAGCTTCTGCTCGATAAGGGGTAGCCATAAAGCTCATAGCTACACATAGGGATAAAACTAAGGGTGTAAATTTATTTAAATCTTTCATTTTTAATCTCCTTTAAGTTCTTTGATCTTTCAATGAACCAAAGTTAATGGATCTCAAAAAAAATACATAGATCTTGAACCAATTAGTGTACTGCCGTTCACCGTACATCCTTCAGTATTGCGATTCACCGAACAGTAATATGGGCATATTCATATTTTGCCGACTAAATAATATATAAAAGTGACAAAAAAGGGCTCTGTTTAAAGCGAATAAATCATTCTAACTTACTGTAATTAGATTGAAAAAATGATCACAAAAGGTTACTATAAGAACACTATGGATAAAGATTATAGGTCCTTATTAAAAAATAAACTCAACGAACGATTAGCCATTAACCCTCGCTACTCTTTGAGGGCCTTTGCTCGCGATTTGGGAATGCCAGCCTCTAGTTTAAGCGCTGTGATGAGTGGCAAACAGGGTCTCTCATTAGAGAAAGCAAAAAGAATCGCACCTCATTTAGTCATGAATGAGGCTGAAATTGAACTTTTCTATCAAATGGTTTTAGCTTCTGACTCACGATCTAAAAACGTTAGACATTCCGCCAATGAGGCTCTTCAAAAAGCTATTTCTGATAAAAACAAAATGTCTATGTTAGACATGAAAATCTTTAAGGTGATTGCTGATTGGTACCATTTTGCAATTCTCGAGTTATTGACTACTAAAAAATTTAAAGATAATGAAGCCTGGATCGCTAAACGTTTAGGGATTTCAATGTGGGAAGCCACAAAAGCAATTGATCGTCTAAAAGATATTGGTTTGATTAAAGAGAAATACAATAAGCTTGTCGCAACCAATAAAAAACTTACGACCTCTAAGGATGTTCCCTCTGACTCTATTAAAAAATTCAACCATAGTATTTTGCAGAAGGCCACTCAATCCTTGTACGAACAAAATATAGAAGAACGAGATCTATCAACACTGACCATAGCTATTAATAAAGAAGATATCCCGGAGTTTAAAGAAATGATTAAAAAATTTAGAAGAGATTTCAATCACAAAGCCATGGATAAAAAAGGTCCCTATGACGAAGTCTATTGCTTGTCCATTCAATTATTTCGCTTAAGTGAGAAGGATCGGTCGTGAAAAGAATACTGATTTTTTTATTACTCATCCAATTGATAGGTTGTGCAAAACCGTCTCCCTCAATCATTAAGGATCCAAATAGTGCAGAAGGCTCTGATCAAGGTGGCCTTCAAGGTCAAGAAACTCAAAATGGAAACTTCACTCACATAGAGAATGGTAATGAAATTTTAAAAATCGCGATTACCGAAGTTGTGTCTTATTTAAAACATTTACCCTTAGATGAATACAAAAACGCATTAGACTCAATAGGCTTGACCAAGGAAGCTTTGCCAAATCGCTTTTCAACAATGAGTTGGTCTGAATTCCGTGAATGGTTAGCAAATGTTATTTCGTACACTAAAATTTACCCCACACCGCAAATCCCTAAAGGGATCCGTCTTCTTAATTATAATAAAAAAGAAGAATTTATTTATATTCAATATGACTTTTACCAACAGTACGGAGCTAATTATAACGATCAAGAAAAACTATTAAAGATTCATGAAATAAAGGGACATCTCATCCACGAAGCCGCTCACCTGTTGGATCTTGATGATCAGAACGCTCGAGCTCTTGCAAACTTCTTAGTGAAGCCCTTAAATATGGGCGGGAATTTCTCAACCTTAAAAGGTTCAATGCTTGAAATTCATCCGGCGCAACTGGCTGAATCTGAAGCGATTTCTATTATTAATAATAATATTTGGGAAATGGCACGAGTTTTTCGAAAAATCGTGGCAATGAATGTTCGTGAACAGTTAAAGGGTACTGGACTAAGAGTATACCTATTAGAAGACAACGACACAGAAATTCAAAGAGTTCTAAAAAGTGAAGAATGCTACAACAATGATGAAAATAAAGTTTCGTGCTTAATAAATGGTTATAGAAAAAGAAAAGTCACCGAAAACTTTTTGTTGTCTTTGGCTGTAAAAAAGCGCGCCCCTGTTGATACTAGTGAAACTTGGATAAATCTCAATGTATTCTTAGAATTCGAAATACGATCTAGCTACGAAATTAGACTCAACCAAAAGGGACGTCCCACCTATTTAGTAGATTTGCAGGTGATATCACGGCAAGAGCACTCTGATCAAAATATATTTTATATTGATAAAAACACAGATGACGAAATTAAAAGGCTTCTCCTGCCCCTAAATCTAACTGAAGAATCGCAGAAAAAATTTACTTTTAAATACAATCCAGATAATTTACGAGAGCGCAATGTAATAAAGGATTCTAAAGCTAGAGCTTTTCATCGGTCATTTGAGGTTTTATCGAACGAAGCCTCTATTCAGGGCCTCCAACCATCGAGAATTCAGCATCAAAGTATTGGGTATATGAATTGGCTAGTAGCTAGAAATAAAATCGACTTTTTAACAATCCCTTTGTTGCTAAAGAAAGATACCCTTGATCCACCTACTCAGTCGAGTGATATGTATTCAAAACCTAAAACCGCGAGTATTGGTTTACAGTGTGGAAATTGGGAAAATTCAAGTAAGTTAGGATATGACGACGAATTTACTGTAAATCCTTGTTTTGATGTAGATAATTTGTTTGCCGTATTCCTTATGAGTAATCAGTTTAGTAGAGCTCAGTCCATCTTTGGCGATATTAACTTTAACGATAATATTATAGAAAATGTTGAATTGTGTTCTTTTAGAGTGACTTTTGTGAAACCCGAAGGCTCTTATGTTAAAAACATTGTCACTCAAGAACATCAAGAAAATAGACAGGATGCTTTAAATAGTATCCATGATAGCACCATGATTACTTCTAAAGAAAAAGAAACTTTAAAAAAGGCAGGAGTTCAGTATTATACGCGAATGGATTTAATGGTTACCGATTGTTCTGATAAGTACGAGTCTTTAAGTAGTTCATACGTTTTCGTTCGTGACGACATGTCCTTTTTAACTGCCTTTGATGCTTCTAATCAAAATGATCGAGATGTCTGGGAGCTTTTTGATAAATTCAGCAAATTACAAAACTTTATCGGCTTTGATTTGTTTCTGCCGATAAAGTCCGAATAAGTTATCTAGGATTCATGAGATTATAAATATATTTGTAAAGCAGACTTTAAAATATAAACTCGAAAAAAATAATAAGAACAAGCTGAATGATTTTAAGCGATTTATCGTGATATATCAAGATTTGCCCCGCTCAGAACAATATCTTTTTGCATGTAGACGTGGAGGACGTTCTGCTAAGGCCGCCCGTATTGGACAAATGATGAGTTTCACTAAGGGGTATAATATGGAGAGAGGCATGCTTAAATGGAAAGACCATGACCTCCCCGCTTTTAGAGTCGCAAAAACAGCCTAACCCCTCGCCCTCCAATAGCATCAATTAATTTCTGAAACCTGGACATCAATAGATGTTTTATCTCTCTAACACAGTTCTTGCTTCTTTTAAAAATTCATTCTTCTGCTCACAATATGTCAACAGTCTCTCAAAACTGTATTCATAATACATTCCTGTTTTTATATTAACATAATTGCAGGAGTCCACCTTCTTCGCTTTAAACTGCTCAACAAGCTCTTCGCAAGCTTTATGATGCTTACTAACTTCTTCTACGAATTTTATCTGAGCCTCGAGATCAAAAAAACTCAATTCTCGGCCCTTTCTTCTAATTTTCGAAATCTCTTGATTATAATCTTCTAACTTCTGTCCGAGTTCTTCTGAGCAAAATGACGACATATCTGTTAATGGCTCTTCTATTAATGGCACATCTGCTATTTGATTCTCTTTGTAACCTGAACCATCGCCCTTATTGCAGGCATTCAAAAGCACAAGGGCGGTGAAAAGAGTGAGTATTTTAGTGAGTTTATTCATTTTTTATCTCCTTTAAGTTTTTTGTTCGTTCAATGAATCTAAGTTAATCGATCTTAAAAAAACAAATAGACTCCGAAGCACAAAGTGTACTGTCGGTCACCATACACAATAAGCCTCATAATTCACCGAACAGTGGCGGTAGCCGGAACAGAGTAGACAATTTTAGAGGCTATAGTCAGTCTCAAATAGGCCAGAAAACCCGCCTATTGGACCACAGTGAGTTTGAGAAAAAATTGGTTTATTAATTAGGTCTTTCTAGTTCTTTAGTGTAGAGTGAAGTTATCTTAATCTATTCAAGCCTAAAACAAGTTGTTACTTATTTTCTTCTTGCGTAAATCGAGATCGATTTAATCAAAAGGAGAATCTATGTATTTACCTAGCTGCACTACAGAAATGGAATCATTGGATATATCTGGAAAAACCAATATCTTGATTCAAGATTTTTTAGAAATTCTCCAGAGAAAAGTACCCTTAGGCAGTCGAATTACTTTTAGGATTACCAAAGTCAAAGAAGGATTTTGTGGTTGCTTGAGTGTTAAGTCCATTCACTTAAATATTAGCTTGGAACACATTGAAGGACGGATTTCAAAGTTACTTTTGATGCTTAGAGATCAATGTGACTTAGATATTCAGGTTTGGCATCGCGAGAGGATTTTAAACGCATGAGATGCCCCAATCAAAATCATTCAAAAATGAACGTGCAAGTCCGTTTTTGCCCGCAATGTGGTGTGATTGTTAATAATAAGATTCCACAAAAAAGTTGCCATAGAGAAAACCACGATCAAAGCCGAAAACAAGGCCAGGCATTTTGTTCGCATTGTGGTACAAAATTAAGATAAGGTAATAATAAATAGAGGTTCACAACTGTGGATCTCGTTATAACAATAAGTAAAAGAGGAATAATGAATACTGGAACAGTAAAATTTTTTAATAGCAATAAAGGCTTTGGATTTATAACCCCTGAGCAAGGTGAAGAGTTATTTTTTCATATATCTGAAATTACAGGTAAAGAACCTCGTGATGGAGATAGAGTGAAGTTTGAAGTAGGCAAAAGAAAAAAAGGCCCATGCGCTATTCAGGTTCAAGTGACTCAATAACAATTTTGTTCACTAAATTATAATAAGTAAAAAGACCATCCTTGAGGTGGTCTTTTTTATGTTACCCATGTGATCGGAACAATCTGTAACCCATGTGTCCGGTATGGACCTTTTGAGTAACCCGACACAAGGGTTACAGAATGTACCGGACACATAGGTTACACTTT
>JAGRAA010000223.1:0-2716 GCA_020435185.1 Bdellovibrionales bacterium
CCTTGAGTGATACTGGCTATGATGAGCTTCCGCAAGACACAGCTGAGTTTTTAACAGACTTTGCAGAAAGCAAATTCATAAATCTCGTAGGAGGGTGTTGTGGAACAACTCCCGATCACATTCAGGCCATTTATAATCACTTAAAAAACATATCCCCTCGAAAGCCCGTTTCAAAAAAATCGGCAACCTTATTGAGTGGTTTGGAACCCTTGATCATTGAAAATTCAGAGGATCACCCCTTTATATTGGTGGGTGAACGCACCAACGTGATGGGATCTCCTAAATTTGCTAAACTAATTAAGGAAGGACAGTTCGATGAAGGCTTAACCATCGCCAAGCAACAGGTCGAAAACGGGGCTAATGTTATCGACATTAATTTTGATGAAGGTCTGCTTGATGGACCTCAGTGCATGAAAAAGTTCTTAAACCTTGTGGCCGCCGAACCAGACATTGCAAAAGTTCCTATCATGATCGATAGCTCTAAATGGGAAGTTCTTGAAGAAGGTCTAAAATGTATACAAGGCAAAGGAATTGTTAATTCTATTAGTCTTAAAGAGGGCGAAAAAAAGTTTATTGAGCAAGCCACGCTTATAAAAAGATATGGGGCCGCCGTAGTTGTCATGGCTTTCGATGAAAAAGGCCAAGCTGCAGATAAAAAAAATAAAGTGGAGATTTGTCAACGAGCCTACAAGATTCTTACAGAAGACGTCGGCATGGATCCTGAAGATATTATTTTTGATCCTAATGTGCTCACCGTGGCTACGGGCATGAGTGAACACAATGATTATGCAAAAGACTTTATCGATGCACTTGCTGAAATTAAAAAAACTTGTCCTGGAGCAAAAACCAGCGGTGGAATCAGCAATATTTCATTCTCTTTTCGAGGAAATAATATCGTACGAGAAGCTATGCACTCTGCTTTTTTATACCATTCCATTAAAAACGGTCTAGACATGGGAATCGTCAATGCCGGAATGCTAGAGGTTTATGAAGAAATCAAACCTGAATTATTAAATAAAATCGAAGATGTTTTACTGAATAAAAATCCTGATGCCACAGATATACTGATTGATTATGCCGAAGAATTTAAGGGTATTAAAAGAGAATCTTCTCAAGATCAACTCAAGTGGAGATCTTTAGATTTAGAAAAACGCATTAGTCATAGTCTCGTCAAAGGGATTACTGATTTTATCATTGAAGACACCGAAGAAGCGAGAAAACAATTTTCATCTCCCCTTGACGTCATTGAAGGTCCTTTAATGACGGGAATGAAAGAGGTCGGACAACTCTTTGGAGCTGGAAAAATGTTTCTCCCGCAAGTGGTTAAATCCGCTCGTGTCATGAAAAAGGCTGTGGCCTACTTAGAACCTTTTATGGAAAAGGATAAATCTAAGTCCAAAGAACAAGGAGTGTTTGTTATCGCCACCGTCAAAGGAGATGTTCACGATATTGGTAAAAATATTGTGTCTGTGGTGCTCTCTTGTAATGGATACAAGGTTATCGATCTGGGAGTCATGGTCTCAAACCAAGATATCCTCAAGGCCATTAAAGAGCATAAGGCAGACTTTTTAGGTCTTAGCGGATTGATCACTCCTTCTTTAGACGAAATGATTCACAACGTGCAAGAGTATGAGCGCTTAGGTTTAAACATCCCCGTTCTTATTGGCGGAGCAACAACAAGCCGTGTGCACACTGCCGTAAAAATTGCTCCTCACTATTCAGGGATTACTCAACATATTTTGGACGCTTCTCTGGTCACTAATGAATGCAACTTGATGAACTCTGAAGAAAAACAAAAATCCTACAAAAAGAGCTTAGAGGATAAACAAGAAGAGCTGCGAAAGCATCATCAAGAAAAAACCTTTGAGCTGGTAGAGTATTCAGCGGCTAATAAAAATGCCCTCGACTTTGACTGGAAGGACTATACTCCTCCCCGACCTCAAAAAACCGGTGTCTTTGTCTTTGATCACCTCAACCTTTCAGAAATCAGAAAACACATTGATTGGTCTCCCTTTTTTTGGACATGGGAATTGAAAGGACTTTATCCTAAAATCTTTGACAACAAAGTTTACGGAGATCAAGCACGAAAGCTTTATGACGACGCTCAAAAACTACTCGATGAAATCATTACTAAAAAACAATTCTCTCCCAAAGCGGTTATGGGATTTTGGCCCGCACAAGCCGAGGGGAATGATGTATTTCTATTTTCAGATGAAGCTAAAACACAAAAAATAGACCAGCTCTGCTTTTTAAGGCAGCAGTCTGATAAAAAAGGCAAAGCTCCTAACTTAAGCTTGGCTGACTTTATTTCTCCTCTAAAAGAACACAAGGACTTTATCGGAGCCTTTGCTGTCACTATGGGCTCTAAAGTTGATGACCTTGCACAAAGCTTGAAATCTAAAGGGGATGATTACCAATGCATTATGGTTCAAGCTTTAGGGGACAGAATGGCCGAGGCCTTGGCCGAGATGATGCACAAAAAAGCGAGAGATTTTTGGGGATATGGACTGAAAGAAGACCTAACCAATGAGGATCTGATTAAAGAAAAATACCAAGGGATAAGACCAGCTCCCGGTTATCCAGCATGCCCAGATCATACAGAAAAACAAACTCTCTGGAAGCTTTTAGACGTAGAGAACTCTATTGGTCTTGAGTTGACCTCTAGCTTTGCCATGAAACCTGGAAGTAGCGTTTCTGGATACTATTTTAGTCATCC
>JAGRAA010000223.1:2830-6646 GCA_020435185.1 Bdellovibrionales bacterium
GGACCTCATTTAAAATAGAAGATATTTGAATTTTTTAACCTGAGGTCCTATCTCAAAAGGCTCGCGCGGAGTTCGGCTTTGTGCAGTGCTTAGCTCGCTGAGCACTGCTGCAAAACGCATGTTTGAGCACGAGCCTTTGAGGTAGGACTCTAGTTTAATAAAATTCTATCAAAGATCAAAACGATCTAAAGTCATAACCTTAGACCAAGCGTTCACAAAGTCTTGGATAAATTTTCTTTCACCATCGTTGGCAGCATAAACTTCAGCGACCGCTCTTAACTCTGAGCTCGATCCAAAAACTAAGTCTACAGGAGTGGCAGTGTATTTTACTTTTCCAGATTTTCTGTCTACACCTTCATAAACTCCATCAACGTTGGATTTTTTCCAATTAGTCGACATATCTAAGAGATTTACAAAAAAGTCATTACTAAGAGTTTCTGGTCGATTGGTAAAGACTCCATGAGAAGACCTATCAGAATTGGTGTTTAACACGCGCAATCCACCTACTAAAACAGTCATCTCTGGAACCGTTAAATTCAACAAACTTGCTCGATCAATCAAAGCAGGAATGGGTGAATAATAACTTTCTGAGCTATAGTAATTTCTAAATCCATCAGCCTTTGGCTCTAAAACAGAAAACGAATCTACGTCTGTTTGCTCTTGAGAAGAATCTGTTCTTCCTGATTTAAAAGGAACAGTAATTCGCACTCCATTCTTTTGAGCAGCCTTTTCAATGGCAGCAGCGCCACCTAAAACTATAACGTCAGCCAAAGACACTTTTTTACCCGCTGATTTATTGTAACTCTTTTGGACCTGTTCTAACTTGGTTAAGACCTTACTCAACTCTTGAGGGTTATTCACAGCCCAATTCTTTTCAGGAGCTAATCTTAGACGAGCACCATTTGCTCCTCCACGCATATCTGTATTACGATAGCTCGCCGCTGAAGCCCATGCTGTCCTTACAAGATCCGAGATGGATAAACCTGATTGCAAAATCTTCTTTTTCAAAGAGGTGGCTTCTGAAGAACTTAATCGACCCGATTTATTCACAGGAACAGGATCTTGCCAACTCAAAACCTCTTTCGGAACTTCACTTCCCACATACCTTGCTCTTGGCCCCATATCTCTATGAGTTAATTTAAACCAAGCCTTAGCGAAAGCTAATTCAAACTCTTTAGGATTTGCTAAAAAACGCTTTGTCACCTGTTGGTAAGAAGGATCAAACTTTAATGCAAGATCGGTAGTAAACATAATCGGCGCATGACGTTTATCCTTTACATGGGCATCTGGAACAAGGCTGCTTGCACTTTCATCTGTAGGAATCCATTGAGTTGCCCCAGCAGGGCTTTTTGTTTTTTTCCATTCATAGGCGTAAAGAAACTGAAGATATTGAATACTCCACTGAGTAGGAGTTGAAGACCATGCTCCTTCTAAGCCACTTCCTACGGTATCTTTTCCGTGACCCGATCCACATTTATTCTTCCACCCCAATCCCTGTTGCTCTAGACCTGCGGCAGCCGGTTCTGGCCCTACACAGTCTTCAGGTTTATGAGCACCATGGGCTTTTCCAAAAGAGTGGCCTCCAGCAATCAATGCCACTGTTTCTTCGTCATTCATAGCCATTCGGCCAAAAGCTTCTCGAATCGCATGAGCCGCGAGCAAAGGATCTGGATTTCCGTTAGGTCCTTCGGGATTAACATAAATCAATCCCATTTGCGTCGCTCCTAATGGCTTTTCTAGTTCATCAGATTGACCTCGACGATGACTTCCTAAAAATTTACTTTCAGGTCCCCAATAAACCATATCAGGTTCCCAATCATCTGCTCTTCCTCCTGCAAAACCAAATGTTTTAAAGCCCATATCTTCTAAAGAAACATTCCCCGCTAAAACCATAAGATCTGCCCAAGAAATTTTTCTTCCGTATTTCTTCTTAACAGGCCAAAGTAATCGTCTGGCTTTATCGAGGTTAACATTGTCTGGCCAACTATTTAAAGGCTCAAACCTTTGTTGACCTCCACCAGCTCCGCCTCTGCCGTCAGATACACGATAAGTTCCTGAACTATGCCATGCCATTCGGATAAAGAATGGTCCATAATGTCCATAGTCCGCAGGCCACCAGTCTTGAGAGGTTCTTAAGATTTTAGCAATGTCTTGTTTTATAGCTTTTAAATTTAATTTCTTAAATTCTTTAGCATAGTCAAAACTGTCGCCATAAGGATTTGACTCAGGAGAGTGTTGCCGCAGAGGAGAAAGGTTCACCAATTCGGGCCACCAAAATTGATTAGATTTAGCTTCCCTTTCTTGATTCATAGTATGATGACTCTTCCCTGAGGGCGTCGTCGAACAGCCTACTATTACCGATGATAAAATAAATAGAGACATCCAGAACTTCATTCTTCCTCCCATGAAAAAGCCTGAGTCAACTTAAAATACCCAGCTTTTTCGGTTTAATTGTTAATTTAAAGTTCATTTTCATAAACCAATCCATTTAATAAAAAGATGACCACGTTAACCTCCCATTCGAGCTTTATTTCAGGCTCAATATTCTGGTTCAAAAAGGGCGTCCCAATCTCCAAGGCGATTTCCTAATCAAGGAAAATGCGGGCTTACCCTCAGCCTGTAATCATCGAATAAATTCAACTTTATCTTTTCTATCAACGTACTACTTTCTTAAGCTACTTTTAGAGTCAGCAAGCTGGGCTCATAAAAGCAACCGTGTTTTAAAACTCCATAAGCTGTTGTCAGTAACTTCCTGGCCACAGCCACTGTTGCAATTTTCTTGTTTCTTTTCTTCTCTGTTTTCTTAAAAAAATCATAGAGTGGCTTAGCCGCATAGTTCTTGCTCATACGACCTATAGTGTGAGCACACTGCAATAGCACTCGCCTCAACTCTCTTCGCCCATCACTATTTATTCGTCCCATATGAGTTACACTACCGCTCTGGTAAATTCTCGGTGTGAGGGCCCCGTACTTGGCAACACACTTCTTGTTTTCAAAACGTTGAGCGTCGTCGATCGCACTCAATAATATCCTTGCCGCCATAGGGCCAATAGCTGGGATACTTTCTAGCAAATCAATCCGTGGATCTTCTATCTCGTAAACTTTTTCTAAAACTTCAGTCTCTGACTCTTTTAAAGCTATAATCGATGTCATCAAATTTTTGATGATTAATTTTTGTGTATCTGCAACTTTTAACTTTTGAAGCTTGTCTTCCCAGTCAACAAGTGTAGTGAAACCCTTTGGCAACCTCACACCCTCTTGCTTCATAATGCCCTGGATGCAATTTACTAAATCCACTCTTTTTCTCATTAACTTTTCACGGGCAGACAATAACTCACGAAGTTCTCTGATGGGGCCTTCAACAATATGTACTTTTCTGGGCAACATTCCACCACGGCCCAATTCGGCCATTTTACGGGCGTCTATTTTATCTGTTTTCCCACTCGACTGATTGATCCACTTGATCTCGTTAGGGTGAACCACATGCAAATTGACATCGCTACGGCCTTTTAAATAAAGAGCCAACCACTTCAGCTGATTACCAGCCTCTATGACCACCAATTTTTGCTCTTTACTCAAACTGTCTAACATCTTCTTCAACCCTTTTTTGTCTGGCGTTATCTTGCCGCCTTTAATCAGTATTTTTTTCTTTTCATTTATTGCGTGGACTACAAATTCCTTGCTACTTATATCTATTCCTATGTAAATCACTACTTGCCCCCTTTTCGTTGGTTGTTTTAGCAAACCGACGGTTGGGCTTTTTAAGTCTGCTGTCAAATCTGACTGCGTTTAGGGGGCTTTTTCATAGAATCTCCT
>JAGRAA010000224.1 GCA_020435185.1 Bdellovibrionales bacterium
CCCAAGCTTTTTCACTTCTATCCAATTTTCAGGATAAAATACTGTTTGATCAAAAATTACTCGATCACTAAAAAATCGCTCTACTCCAATAGATTTAATTCTTTTCAGTCCGTTGTTTTTAGAAAGTGGATCTTCAACAATTTTTTGATAGGCGTTCAAAACTTTGAAAGCTAGCTTCCTTTCTATTGTGTGAGAATAAGCTAGCTGCTTACGATAAAGACTTAACCTGCTCTTTAAGGTTTTGGCATCTCCTGAAGAAATTTTTCTTTTCTGAAAAACATCTCCTTTTTTCACTTCAATTCTGTAAAATCCATCAGGCAAAGACAACTCGACATCTTCCCATATTCCGGAAAATGAATATTTCTTTAAAAGTCGGTAAAATCGAGCACGCCCTAACACTTGTCCAGGGTCCGAAAAGATTTTAATATATACAGGATAGTGACTAGAACCATCTGACAAAATTTGGATCAAAACCTTTCCTCCACTACTTGCTTTGACTTTAAATCTCACATAGCTGGGCTTAATTTTTTGTTCCAGTTGCTTTTTTGCATTATTTCCGCTGATATTTTCAACGCTTTGCTCGTCATTGATCTCTTTTACCGTCTCCATTCTATTTTTTTGCCCTAGTCTTTTATTAATCTCATTATAGGCATAAAAGCTTACGCTTCCTATTGTCACAATAGCGAGAAAGACTAAACCATAAAATATCTTTGAGGATTTTATAGACAAACTACTATTTGCTTTTCTATGATGTTCACGAATCAATTCTTTATTCGCTTTAAGAATAGGAGCGGCCGGCATAGTTTTTAATATCTCAATGAACGCGGTATCGCTGTTTGCTAAATCCAGATGATTTTCTATACTAGAACTTTCTTCACTAAGTTCTTTATCTTCATCAACCATCTTTCGAGATTTGGACAAATTCGATTTAAAATCTTCTACAGTTGCTCTGACCATGGTCAATGTTTTATTCGCTAATATCTTTTTTCTTTGGTCTACTAACTCTTCATCTGGCTTGTCGCTTGCATGGACAAACGAACTTAACTTGCTGGCGACTAGATTCTCGCCCTCAGCTTCAGATGGTTTTTCTTCATCCTCTCTACTTTTTTTTCTCAAATTTGAAGCTCTATAGACCTCTATCTTTTCGTTATTTTCTTCGATGTCCGAAGACTTCCCCTCTCCCAAACTTTGTGGTGAAGAGTGCTCTTGTAACTTATCAAATTTAACATCATTCTTATTTGTTGGACGATACTTGAACTCTTCTACTTGGGAGATTTTCATCCATTGCTCAAATCCCCCTTTCCATATGAAATCAGTATATTGAATTTTTCCAGCTCTAATACTCTCTTTAATTTCTTCATCAGAAAATGGTCCAGATTGAACAAATCCTTCACCAGTAGTCTTCTTTGTTAACAAAATCCATATTTTCTCGTCCTTGGTATTCATGAAGGAAACCCTTCTGGAATAAATACCGGACTAGAGTCTTCCTCCACTCTTTTTACAACATCTAAGTAATAGCTATTAAATTTCTTACTCCCAATATTAAATTTAAAATAATCATGAATATCTTCAGGAGTTAGGATTTTATCTCTATAAGACCGATATATTCTTTCTCCTAGCATCTGCCCTAATATTCTTGCCGATTCTATATAAACAGCTTTGTTTTTAGGTTTGATCTTTCTAGAAATATTTTTATGTCCTTGCAACATCAATATTTCACACAAACGCTGATCTAAGGCTAGCAGTAATGCTTCTTGACCTTTGTTATTTAAACTTGATTTTGAAAGTTGTATTTTCAAATCCAACATAGATTCGGATTTTCTTTTATGGTTAATTAATTTACTACAAAAAAAACTGAGAGCCTCTATCCAAATTTTTCTTAAAAAATCTTCTGGCATTTTATAAACCATCGATTTACGCCCACTCAATTGAGCCTGAATATAAGCTCCCGCCAGTTCAGCAGCATGGTTTACGGTTAACCTTGAAAGGTACAAATACCCATCTTCTGGACAATAATAACTTTTATCATTTTCAATATGATATCGAATAATTCTTCCTTTTTCACGATTAGCCACATCCTCAAGCTTTTTCTTAAACTCCTCATTATCAGGACAATACACCGCCAGGTCATCCAGATTAACCTGAAACCCCAAATCTTTTGCTAAAAACTGAATTTGCTCACCCACATAATCCGTATAGTCTTGCAAGTCTTCATCTTCTTCAAAAATTTCTAAGTCAAAACTCTGTTCCAAAAACATCAAATAACTTTGCCATTTGACCCAAGGAGGAGATCCCACAATACAATACCTGCGGTGTGATGACTTGAGTACATCGATTTTATTTTCTATATTCTGACGAGCCAACTTAAAATAAAGCTCATCTGAGTTTTGAAAAACCGTGGTCACTTTTAATTGTGAATCCAATTCGTTTAAATACTTAGGGATATGTTGCCGAGCTAAATGCAAATCCCCGAAAATACAATAAATAATACTCTCTGGATTTTTTTTAGCGAGTTGGACCAACCGATGAGCCGCCTTTGCATCCCTTTTCTTAAGAGAATTTGCGTTTCTTGATTGATAATAGTCATTAATGCCGATCACTTTATACTTCTTGCTTTTACATAACTCTAAAAGAGGCTGATAATGATCAAAAGGAAACCCCCAATGCTCATTCCATTGCACTCTCTTCATAAACGTCTTTTGAGTTATCTTTCCCGATAAATACTTTTCTAAGTCTTTTTGGTACTTGCTCTCAATACACTCTAAAGCCAGCACTACATTTTTTTGAGTTCTGAGCTTTCTTAAAATTCTCAAGTGAGTTCTTTGGCTTTGGCTGAAGGCATGAAAATCCCCCCCTAAAACCACATGAGAATTTTCAATACTCCTCAACAATTCAGATTCATGAGAAGCTGCCCACCGGCCTTTAAATTCATTTTTATAATTCAATTGGTATTCATTAAGAGACTCGTCTGCTCCCAAACGAAGATAAACCTGCTGTTTGACCTGTTTCAGCAATTGCTTTCTGATTTTAATCCAATTTTCTTTCGGGAATAACATATTTTTAGACTCTCAAAGCTTAAACTTCAAATCAACAACTTAGCTTTTGTTGCTTACGCCCCCAGTCCTATGATATTTATTTCAAAATACGTAGGAGAATTAATGAGAAAATCTACACTAATCGCTTTAATATCAACCGTTGTCGCTATCATTTTTCACACCCTTCTTACCCTTCATTATTACCCACTTCGGTTTGGACTTACTAGTGAAAAGAGCTCCTGCAGTGTAAATGCTCTTTTTGACTGTGATGCCGTTTCGACCTCCGCCTTTTCCAGTTTTATAGGGGTCCCACTCAGCCTTTGGGGACTCGTCACCAATGCTATCTTGCTTGTTTTCATCTTTGGGCTCATTGTACAAGTGGTAGAAGACCAAGAAAAACACCGTCGAACGACCGCCTATTTAGCAGCTTTTATTGGACTTATGTCTATAGTTATGGGCATTATTTCTGCTACCCAATTAAGCACTTATTGCCTATTCTGCCTCGGCACATACCTCACTTCTTTCATCACTTGGGCCGCTCTCCATATGGAGAATAATAAGAATTATTGGAACTACTTCCCCTCTGACTTAGCTTCATACCTAGGAGCATCAAGAGGATACCTCATCTTTGTCGGTCTACTCCCCGTGGTCAGCTATATTTCTCACCGAAGTATCGTTCAGCACTTCAGCGCTGACAAAATTGATGAGATTGTTTTAGATAGCGTAAATCAATGGAAGTCTAGTCCAACCCACGAATTCAACGGACCTATTACACTTACAAAAGGAGCCAAGGATTCTTTTATGACCATTACTGAATTTGCTGACTTTCAGTGCGGCCACTGCAGACACGCCTCCCTCCCTTTGGGTTCATTTGCAAGATCCCATACTGATATTAAATTTAATTTTGTAGTCTTTCCTCTTGATGGTGACTGCAATGAAGCTGTTAAACAAGGAAGAGGGACCTCTTGTCGCTTGGCTAAAGCAGCCTATTGCGCAGGAAAAGAAAATCCGAAGTTAGGCTGGGTTTTTCACGATTCGATCTATGCTGATCAAGATAAATTCCCTATTACTGGCACCATCGAGAAGATCGATAAAGAACTTAAAGAAATAATTAAAGATACTTCTGTAAATTGGGATAATCTCACGCAGTGTATGAATTCTGAAGAGACTCAAGAGAAAATTCTAGCCATGGCAAAAATGGGTGAAAATGCAGAGGTCAAAGGCACTCCTACCATCTTTGTAAATGGAAGATATCTTCCGAGAGGTCAACTTATCCCTGTCTTACAATCCGTTTATAGCGACCTGAAAAAATAAGGCTCACAAACCGAATAAGTCAAAGATTGAACTCACAATAAGGCTGGATGTTCGTTCAGCCAATTCTTCAAAGGATGTTAAAAATCCAGATTTTGAAATCTCCATAAAAAACGCTAAAAAAATTATCAATGAAACTGACCACATAGCTGTTTTTATAAAAATAGTCGTTGAACGAATATCATTCAGCCTCACCTCATGTCCGGTCGCTTCAATTCTTACTAAAGATTGTTTTAATTCATCAAAGTGCTCAATAACACGTTCAAAAATTTCTTGCTGCTTCGAAACACTTAAACTTGATAAGGCAGGAAAATTTCTTTTGCTCTCAATAGCAGAAATTAAATCCTGGCAATGAGCCACATACCTATCTATCCTGGGCTTAAAGCTAGGATAATCCTCTTTAGAATCAATATAACTGGTTAGCTCTTTTTTTGCCTGATCGTAACTCCCATAAACAACACTTTGCAAAATAATACGCCTTAACCCACTAAGGTCTTCGGAGAGTCTCTTAGACAAACGAGTTTCAAATTGAGACTGAAGGTCTCCAGATCTTTCCTGTGATAAAATTTCATAATCAATTGCGGCTTCACTCATAAATTTTCTTCGGTAGATAATGGTCTAGGTTTTAGAGAAAAATGCTGCGTGTTAGTAAAAAAGATGAGATTTTAATACTAAGGAACTCTTTTTGATACATAATAAAATGGATAAAACAAACTTTAGTGGAGGAAGAGCCTAATGGATAAAAGTTCAATGAGGCCACTTAATCTCAATCAAAATTTTCAGTTTGTAGATGAAACTGACCCATTAAAAATCCCGCTTCCCAATGAACTCCCTTCCCCTTTAAATATTCAAGAACTTGCTGTTGCTGCTCAACGCTCTAGCACCATAGAAGCTCTTTTAAGTCAAAACGAAGACCTTATGGCTCGGCTGGCTGTAAATCTTAGAAGAAGTGCACAGTTAGAACAAAAATTGAATAGCTATGAGCAAACACATCAAGAGCTCTTAAAGAAACATGAAAATCTAAAAGATCAAATCATGATCCTTAAACAAAAAGACCGACTTCTCAGCGATCGACATGCCAACGTTGACCAAACTATTCATGATTTACAAGACAAGATTATGATTTTAGAAATTCAATATGCTGAGTACTATGAAACTTCTCAACAACAAATAGACAATTTTGAAAATACCATCCAAAAACTTCAGACTAAACTTAGCCATAAAGAATACTTGCTCTCAAGATACAAAAAATATCGCACTAAAATCTCAAACATTGCGAAGTCTTTTCGCACTAAAAACTTTTCCTTGGAAGAAGAATTGATTCATGCAGAAAACTCTAGGCAAGAGATTCAAGATAAATTATCTGAAGCTGTTGAACATATTCAAACACAGGCAAAACAGCATAAAGAATCTGAAAAGAATTTAGTCGATGGATATGAACAAAAACTTTCTCAGCTTCAAAGCCAGATTGAAAGCCTAACGCAATCTAATCAAAAACAACAAGTCGAGCTTGTTGAGCAAGCGAAAATCTATGAAAACAATATCAAATTAAAAAATGAAATAGTTTCTATAGATAGAAAATCAAAAGAACAGCAAGCCAAAGCTCAAAAAGAAGTGGCTCGACTGCAAGAACAAGCCTTAACCCATCGGCAATCCGCCAAATCCAATGCTTTACAGATAAAAAATTTAGAAGAAAAAGTCATCGAACTAGAAAAGAGCGAACAAACAACAAAACAAGACAACGAAAGACTTGTTGAACAAGTCGAGAGTTTACAATTTTTATGGAAAGATAACCAAGACGAAATAGATAAATTAACCGGCCAGAATAAAGCTCTACAAAAACTCAAT
>JAGRAA010000225.1 GCA_020435185.1 Bdellovibrionales bacterium
TTTAGCTGAACTCGTAAAAGTTCATAAGTTAGTTCCTGATTACAATGGGTCAAAAAAGCTAAAAAACCATTGTGAAATTGGCGAAAAACTAAGACTCGAAAATGAGGCAAGACGCGCTCAAGAAGAAAAAGAAAAACAAATTAAAGAAAAAATCGAACGTATTGTTTCAGATTGTTCGGCTATCTTTAACCAGTTTAAAAATATGAACGAACTCAATACATGTCTGTTTGAGGCTTCTGAACTTAATCCTGGAGACGAAAACGTGGAAAGCCTCAGAAGAAAAATGACAGAAAAAATGGAACTTAAAGAACAACAACTAGCCAATCAAAGAGCTCGAAGTCACAGAATTCAAGAGGGTCAAAATAAATTTAATTCGGCTGAAGCAACCTATAAGAAAGGTCAACTCGCAAAATCGATTAAACAGTTTGAACGATACCTATCAGAAGAATATCCTGATCCAAATGGATTAAAAAGTGTTGCTCAACGAAAGCTTGCTAGCATTAAAAAGCAGTTAGATACAAAAATCTCTAAACTTCTCAATGAATGTAGAAAAAACTTAGATGACGAAAACTATAAAGAATCCTTCAAATCATGCCAATCAGCTTTAAATGAAGATCCTAGTAATCAAGAGGCAAGAGATTTAAAACATGAAGTTAGAGTGAAGCTGACCAAAAAAATGAAAGAGCTCTATGAAAACGCATCCATTGAAGAAAACTATGGAAATATCGATGCAGCAAAAGAACTCTGGTTAAAAATTAAAAAAACCGACTTCGATGGAGGAAGTCAGTTTTATTCTAAAGCTACAAAAAAATTAAGAAAATATGGACTTTAACGATGCAAATTGAACAGCGTTCCTATGGCGGTAAACTTTTTAGACCAAAACCCATTGTTCATTCTGAACAAGATGGTCGCCTTTTTATCTCGGCGACTCCATGGGGCTCTCCAGTGGCTGCTGAAAAAGCAGTCCAAATGATAGTAGACTATTATATGTCTGCACAACAAGACAGAGAAACAACCTCTCCATTTGAAATGATCACTTCCATTAATCATCAGGCAAATACCTTAAGAACGGCAATATTGTTAGCTAATGAATCTCTCTACCGAGAAGAAAACAGGCAAGAATATCAAACCAGTTGTGAAATTTTCGTAGGGTCTTACCTCAACGGTACATTTTATTGGGCTCAAATTGGTCAACCTCATCTTATTCTATGTCGCCAAGGTCATCTATACCCTTTATCGCTATCCTTCGACTTTACTATCGACTATGGATTATTCTTAGCTCCTTTGCCAAGACATCTTTTGGGAATACACTCTCATATTTCACCTTATGTGAATAGCGCAAAAATTTACCAAGAGGATGAACTCATTTTAGTGAGTAGAGCAAAATATTTGAGCCTATTTTCGACATCAGTTAACCAGCGTCCACTCGAGGAACTCAGTAAAGAGTTCTCCAAAGAAGATCCAAATGCTCCTTTTTGGATCTCAAAGATTTCATTTTAAAAATCGACTAATTCTTTTTTCTACAATACTTGAATACGATTTATTCTCAGGAAGCGCCATAAATATATCTACTACACTGGGTCCTCTGGGTTTTTTCGGATCCACGTCCCAGGTTAAATAATTTATATAGTTTTGCTGAGCGATTCTTTCATAGATCAGATCTTTACTATATTTTCTCCAAAATATTTCTAAATAATTCGCTTTTTTTTGCTGATCCTTTTCTTTAACCCAATCTAATGCGGCTATAAAAGTTTCGTTATCGCATTGCTTTTTAGAAGGACGAATATATTTTTTACTCCTCAAAATAAATTTAGAACAACCATTTAAATTTATCTTAACAGCGCGACCTTTAATCTTTGAAACCAAATACAACCACGGTTTATTGTCTACAAACTTAGCTAATTTTTCTAATAAGTCCCAATTTTTATATTCAAATGCTTTCTGCGCATACCAAGAAATCAATTGCTGATCCCAGGGATAATTAACAAGAATTTCGTCGATCTCTTTTTCTAAAGAGCGGGGGTCATAGTCTTTTTGCCAAAGTTTTTTAGCGATATTTATTTTTTCTAATTGCATTTGGTCGATGGTCCCATAACTCGCATTTCCGACACTCAAATATAAATTATTCACCTCCTGAAAGAGATCTCCCCAAAGAGGATCAGCATTCGACATAGACAACAACTCATCTTTATCTATCAAAGTATTATAAATTCTAGTGGGACGACCCAAAATAATATTGTAATGCCCTTTTCTGGCTCCTAAAAATTTTTCTCCACCAGACCTCCACGAACTCCATCCTGATTCATAAAGCAATAGTCTTTCATTACTCCAGTTAGGCTCAGGAACCGTTAATGATTGCATCAGAGAATCCACTTCTAAAGTTCTTCCAGAAAAGGTAGGAATATTTGCTCCGACCATTTCAAAAAGAGAGGCTCCTACATCTACAATCGATACATTTTTATCAACAGCCCAATTCATCGATAAATCACGTTTCTTACTCACTGGCTTAATAAGTAGTGCCACGTGAAGGTTTTCGCTGTGTAAATTAATAGGTTTAATTTCATTGCTTCTAAATTCATTGTCTTCGCCATTTAGCCCCACTAATATGACGTAAGTGTTATTCCATCGGTTTTTGGACTCCAATGATTTTTTAAGTTGTTCTAAATTCTCTCCTATTTCAGCAATCTGACTTTGCCTATTACGAACCCTGGTCTCACCTAGCGAATTTTTTGTTTGCGAATCAGGGAATTGCAAATCTGCAAGAAAAATAGATGCAAAAAAAGGTGAATCTTTGACGTAAAAATTTAACCAAAAATCAAAGCTCGAAAAAACTTCAGAGACTGGTTTGTAAAGTTGATTAAACCTTGGCTTAAAATGTTGATCCCATATCTCAAAGCCTTGCACCAATCCTGATTTTCTAAGAATTGGTGGTCCCCCAGTAAAAAAAGCGGTTCTCATTCCTCTTTTTACCGCCTCTTCTGCGACAGTAACAAATTTTGAAGATAAAAAGTTTTCTCCGTTGCCATACACCTGATGCTCATGAGGATACAGCCCGGTAAGTAGAGATGTCATCGCAGGTTGGCTCAAAGCAGAAGAGGTAAAGGCATGTGTGTACCTTACCGACTCATTACAAAAAAAAGAAAATCCTGGATCTTTACTATCTTTCTGCTCACTGCAATCTAAATTATTGAAACCAAAAGAATCTACCGCAATAACTATCACAGAGGGTCTATTCTCACTTTGCCACACACAAGACGAAAGTAAAAAGACAATCGGTAGGAAAAAAAATAGTCTAGTTTTAATCAAGCAATTCCCTCTTAATCAATAAAGACTTATAATTATAATCACATTTAAAGCTTCACTCAAGGAGAGTAAAATGCTTACTGATAAATTCTTTGTTATTGCTGAGGTTGGGCACGATGTTACCCTTTGGATCTTGGTCGCGCTGAGTGTGTTCAGTTTAGCTTTCATCTTAGAAAGATGGATCACCCTCAGTAAGATCGGTCAATCTAGCAATAAAGCCGCTGATAAAATCAGAGAAACCCTACAAAGCAATGACTTAAGCTTTATAGAAAAGATGAGTCAGGATTGGGATACCCTAGAGGGCAGAGGTCTTTCTTTTGGATTAAAACATGCAGAAAAAAATGGAGTCGATGGATTAGAAGAAATTTTCCACACTTACATGCTTACCGAAAAGCCACGCCTAGAAAAGCGACTCAATTTTTTAGCCACGGTAGGATCAAATGCTCCTTTTATTGGCTTATTAGGAACTGTCTTTGGAATTATGGACGCCTTTCGAGGTCTCGCACAAAGCCAAGGAGACGCCTCGGCAGTGATGATTGGAATTTCTAAAGCCCTTGTTGCCACAGCTATTGGTTTATTGGTAGCCATCCCCGCGGTTGTGGCATACAACGCTTATCAGAAAAAGGTCAAAAGAGTTTTAGCCAATTTAGAGGGAATTCGAGATATTTGCATTGCCTATGCAAAAACAAAACGCTCTGGAGGAAACTAATGGCTGCCAAATTTCAAGATGACGATGGTGCAATTGCTGAAATTAATATAGTTCCATTTGTTGATATCATACTTGTTGTTTTAATTATATTCATGGTGACCACTCCGCTTATCATGAAACCCAGCATTAATGTAAATTTGCCTAAAGCAGCCAGCGGTGAAGAAAGCACGCCTTCTTTGTTAAACATTACTCTCACAAAAACCGGAGAGATTTTACTTAACGGAAATGCTTCATCTCTAGAAAAGGTTAGTTCTTTTGCTAAAGAGCAAGCCGAAAAATCTGCAGATTCACAAGCTGTGATATCTGCCGACAAAGATGTTTCACATGGAGATGTCGTCA
>JAGRAA010000226.1:0-1960 GCA_020435185.1 Bdellovibrionales bacterium
GGGATAGATAAGGCCTTTGATATGAAAGCGGACTTAGAAAAAAAATTTAAAAAGGCAATTCCTAAGGTCGTTGCTATGAAACTAAAAAATGGCGGCGGTGGCGCGAGTGCTGGTGGGTCGACAACCACGTCATCATCAGATCCATTCGCAAATATTTTTGGAAATAAGGGCAAGGATAGATCGCCTGCCAATACAGATGTGGCCGGAATGGCAAAGCTTCGACAAGGAGAACTTATTGGCGTTGCTGGAGATGACATTTTTAAAATGATAAACAGAAGATATGATGCAAAATGCCGCCAAGGGGCATTGATTGGCTGTGATTAATCGTTTGGGAGAGAGTGACCGATGAAAACCGTTCTTTTTATTTTATGGTTAAGCTTAAGTGTTTCTGCCTTTGCGGATACGGGGACAGAAACCACCACCGAAGAGACCGCTCAAGAAAGATACCAAAGAGAGCTTCAAGAGCGGCAACAAAGAGAGTTGGAATTTAATCAACAGCAAGACCAACAAGAACAGCAATCTATGGAAAACAACGCCAAGGCCTCACAAAACGCGGCTAAACAAAACGGAATGATCAATTTGATTGGCGGCGGAGCCATGGTGGCCTATGGAATTGAGCTTAATAGTACAACATCTGGAGCGGGGACCCCGATGATTATCATGGGTGGAATGATGATGATGCAAGGGGCGCAAAACATGAACACTGCGGCCAATACGGGCCATGTTCGAGCGACCTTTAATGAAATGATGCCAGATGATCCAGGGTATGATTCGAGCACATTCACAGACCCCACTTGGACAGATCCTTTTGGTGGTCGAGGAGATGGCGCAGGAGGAACACCCACGGCGAAAAATCTATTAGATGCCGCGAAGACGATGGGGGTGACTTTTAATCCCGAAGACGGGACAATCACTACACCTAAAGGGACCATTCCAATGAGTGCAGCAGGCTCAGCGGCGGGGCTTGCTTCGGCGGGTTTTGATATGCAGGCTGCTCAGGCTGCCGAAAATGCTTTAGAGCGAATGAAAGCTCAAGCCAAAAACAGCCCACGGGTAAAATCGATGGGCTTTGCCAATTATGGCGGCGGCGGTGGTGGCGGAAGTTATAATGCTGCCGAGATGAAAGACCCTTTTGCGGATTTATTCAAGCAAATGAACAATAAAAATAAGAAAAAAGTAGATCGTGCTGTGGCAGGTATGTCTAAGCCCCATCACGGAGAATTGATAGGAGTAGCTGGGGATAATATTTTTCAAATGATTAATCGTCGATATTTTAAAAAATGCGCCGAAGGTCAGTTGATCGGTTGCAAATAAATAATAATAAAAATTAAGCGGCAGCTTTTTGAGCTCGGTCAATGTTTATGGCTTGGCAATAGATATGTCCGTAGTCCGTAGAAATAGGAATGACAACCCCTTTGCTTTCAATGAGATCTTGATATTTAGAGTTGTTTCTATTGCTTTCATCGAAGAATTGTTTGTCATCTAATTTTGGGATCTGTCCTGTGCTATTCACAAAGTATTTTTTTGTAAGCTTAAAAATAACGGTAAGAGTGACATCGATAAATTTTTCTGCAGAAATATTTTTATCTAGCTTTACTTTGGCGGCCATCGCATCAAGAACAGATTTTTCAAACCCCAAAGCCATACGACAAGTTCCCGAATCTGTCTTTATGATCATGCTAGTGAGAATGTCACCATCGGGCTCTTGGCCAGAAGGCTTGGCGTAAGGAGGTTTTAGGGCGACTTCACTTTCTAAAACCTGCTTAGCAAAGGCCTTACAGACTTCTACCAAAGTATTTAAGACTTCGGCTCCCACTCTTTTATCGAGACGCCCTAATTTAAATTGAGTTTGTACCGCCGAACAAATTTCATCCCTTTCAAAAGGTTTAGAAATAAATTTTATGGCGGGGTGCTTTTTGACAAGAACAGGATCTTCAAATCCGGTAACGACAATTATGGG
>JAGRAA010000226.1:2031-2447 GCA_020435185.1 Bdellovibrionales bacterium
GTGAGAATACAGTCAAAGGCTTGATAGGTGAGCTTGTGAGTGGCCTCTACACCATCTTTTGCTTCAATAACCTTAACTGAGCCTCCAAAATGAGCCTCTAAGGTATCTGCAATAAGTTCTCTGATGTCTTGTTCGTCTTCGACGACCAAGACCCATTTCATAGCATTCGACATATAGTCAATTTCGGCAAATTTTATGAAATTCTTTTGGTTTATGGATTATACGAAAGTATTCTAGACCTTAGAGAGACGTTTAAAAAATTACAAGATTAAATCATTGGTAGAGTTTTTTTGGTGATCTAGATATATGTCTGAGTTAATGACGAGGTTGCTAATTTTTTTTGAAGTGTCTAGAGTGACCCCGTTGTTTGCAATAAAAAAGCCTTCTATGGATTGAGGTCGTGATTGTAGAGAAAT
>JAGRAA010000227.1 GCA_020435185.1 Bdellovibrionales bacterium
TCTAAATGTGGTTGGTGGCGTGGCGCAATTGGTCACATTGAACATGGAAGAATTGAACTCTACGAATCCAAAATAAAACACATTGTTCAATCTTACGGATGCGCAATGAAGGATTTTTATTCACTACTTTCTAACGGTATTGAGCAAGAAAAACTGGAATGTAGCTGTATCAATTTAATTAAAAAATTTGATCCTAACCAACTCAAAGCTGCACAAGCTTTTTTAGAAACACTTTCGAAATAACTTTAAACCCAAGGAGAACAAAATGAATTCTAAAACAGTCAACACCTCAAATAATCAAAACAAACAAGTCAAAGTCATAAGAGTTAACGAATCAATTTCTAAAAAAGTTGATTCGTTATTACAAAAAGCGAACAAGAAGAAAGTAGGAAAGTCTATCAAACCAAATGAACTTTTAGCTTTGGCATTGGACCTAATTAATGAGAATCATATAAAAAAGTTGCAGGAAGACTCTATTAGTCATGAAGAACGAAAAGAACATTTGCGGCTAATTTACATAAAGAAAAAAGGACAAATTACCAAAGACTTGTTTACTGGTTTTATGATGACTCCCGAATTTCAAACCTTTCTAAATGAACATAAATCTGATCTGAGAATCATCTAGTTTGCCTCTGGGCCAGAGGTTTTATTCCTTTGGCCCAGTCTCTAATATTGAACCCACTAAAGTTCAATTACATATCTAGGGGCAAAAACATTTGGGGTAACTTCGACCGCTTGAATTTTACCAACCATAAAGGCTTTTATTCCTCCGCCAGGTGCTCCGCCCCGCTGAACTTCATGTACATAAAGTAATAAATTGCCTGTGCCTGGTCTCCGCAAAGAATAAGGCTCAACTAATCTCGGAATTCCTTTATATGTGACTTTGACAAGTAGGTGGTTTCTAGCTGCAAATGTAATTCTGTCTAGGTTTTGTGAAAATGGCGAACCCAGATGTGGAGTTGTTGATTTTCTACCTATTCCAACTCTTCGACTGGGGGCAGCTAAATCGTATGCCCTCATGAATCGTTCTTTAGGAACAACAGGATCACTACTTGTTACTGTCGGTAATTCTTCAACAGTATAAGATTCATCCATCCACCATGCCAGTGAATCTGGGATATCCTTAAAATAATCCATTGAAGGAGGTAACACTTGCAACTGGTGATCTAGTTGATCTTTCCAGTTTGCATCTAATATCTGTGGATCAATAGAGTTAACAATCGATTCAGGGGTCGGAGCTTCGAGTCCTTTAAAGTTGAACTTTTTTAAAACTGACTCTCTAGCAACTTCTGGACTTACATCTTCTCTAAAATTTCGACTAATATTTACCAAATCGAAAACGTCTCTTGCGCGCCCTGATCTTTCAACAAGTGCTCTAGCTTTCTCTGCCAGAATATCATTTACTGAATAACAACGAACTAATGGAGAAGGATCAATGGCATCCCTATAGGGATGATGTATTTCACGATTGTCTATAGAATCAACGACAAGCTCGTCATTTGTGATATCAAATTTTATCCTCTGTTGCATTCTTTTAGGCATTTGCAACGGGCCAGAAAAACGAACATTTGCACAAAAAGTTGTATTTCCTCTTGGGTTTTTTAGTTCTTCAATTTTTATAGGGTGTAGAGTGCAATCAATTCCAGATTCATCTCCGATCCACTCAGCAAGTTCATACAGAGATTTTTCAATATCTGTAATGTTATAAACGGCATTTTCTGGTACGGTAAAATCTAAATCTTCAGAAAACCTATATGTTTCGAAAAAACACTTTTTTAAACAAGTCCCACCTTTAAATATCCACTTTTCTAGTTTTGAATGTGCAGAAATTCCATATAAAAACCACCCTAGAGCATAGTCTTTTTCAATTGTTGTGGGCGGCAGGCCCAATTGTTTTGCAGCATCTAATACATCTTGCTTTGGAATCATTTTAAGTCACTCTCTGGAACATTAATTCGTATTCCCCATTTGGTAATTATTCTTCCTTTCGCAGGGCCATTTGGATCAAACTTAATAATTCCACTTGATGAACGTGCTTTACATTCCATCAACCAATCTTTATCTACTTTTCCAAAGGATTCAGCTACCAATCCCAATCTTTTAAAAACCGATCCTTTCCCAACTTTCTTTGCATATTTTAACAAAATTGAAGAATCAGCTTCTTTGCTTCGCCAATATGCTTTAGCTATATCCAGTACATGCCTGCCGCCACCTCCTATTGAGGGTAGTTCTAAGATGTCGATAAGAGTTTTATGAATATCAGCTACAAATATTTTAGAAGATTTTTCCCAAATAGTTTTAGTGCCAAAAATCCTGTTTTGATTAATTTGACGAATTCGAAATTTTACTCCGCCAATGATTTTTGAAGATGCCTTTTGTTTTGTAGCCGTAAAAACTACTAAGCTATCAAATATCTGATCTGTTAAGCCCCAATGTTCCGCTGCACTCCACCCTGAAATATAACAAGGGTTAAATAGTTCAGTTGCCAATGCCCAACTGTCTTCAACTACAGGGTCGGACGAATCTGACTCTATTGGAACTATTCTATATGTTCCTGGCAAAAGCCTCTGAAGCCAGCCCTTACTACTAAGTCTGGATAAAATTAAATTTGCTCTGGCTCTTCCCACATTGGCAACGTCTTCGATATCATTTGCCGAAAATACTAATTTTCCAGTTTTTGAAAGCTGGGTGAGTATATCTCTTTCTTTTCTGCTAAGACCTGACAGCTCAGGATTATTATATTTTAACTCCATAAAAAATCACTTTCAGATATTTATATGATTCATAATATATCATATTTAATCAAAATTCTAGTTTAGAATCAAATTATTTCTGTTTTTGATGCTATTAGGACTAAAATTGTATTAGTAAATATAAGCAATTTCAGATACTTAATAGGCTTCAACTATTTAAGTTGAAGCTAACTTTCTAGTAAAATTACTTGTTAAAAATCTAACGACTAGAACTACAGGGCGAAAAGCCCTGGTCTTTATCAAGTTTTCCGATAGTGCCCTTCTTGCAATGTTAAGCTTCCTTCCACTCCTGAAAGCACTGTACCAAGATTTGAATTGAAGACTGAACAAACAACACAGACATAAATGAAGCGACAATAAGATCCGGTATACCTGAATTTAATACTGACGAAACTAGAGCAGCTACTATAACCCCAATATTCCCAATTGCATCGTTTCGTGAACAGAGCCAAACAGATCGAATATTTGCATCTCCTTCCTTGTATTTAATGAGAAGTAATACACTAACAACATTTGCACAAAGCGCAAGAAAACCAATAAAGCCCATTATTTCTGTCCTAGGAGTCATCGGAGATAAAAACTCTAATCCAGTTGAAATAGCAACCCACAGCCCCATGCCAAGGAGACTCATTCCCTTTAGAGCAGATACGATTAGTTTTACATTCTTGGTCGAATCTATAGCAAAAAGGGAGAGCCCATAAGTCAAGGTATCACCCAAAAAGTCTAAAGCATCAGCCTTTAACGCTTGAGACTTAGATAAAAAGCCACCGGATATCTCAACAACAAACATCAAAGCATTGAGAAAAATTATTACCCAAAGTCGCTTTTTATATTCTTTAGACGCTCCATCAAATTTTACGTCATTTCCACAACATGATGATCCCATTAAAAATCCTTTCTTGAAGCCAGCTACATACTATTATAAAACCTCTAGTAACTAGAGGTTCAAGCCTGGAGATAAAAATGTATTCAATTGGTCAATTGTCTGAAATCACTAAAGTAAAGGTGCCCACAATTAGATTTTATGAAGAGAAAAAGCTAATTAAGCCCACGAAGCGGTCGGAAGGGAATCAGAGAAGATATTCTCAAGAAGAGGCAGAAAAACTTAGCTT
>JAGRAA010000228.1 GCA_020435185.1 Bdellovibrionales bacterium
ATATTTTTAAAGATTTTATTTTTAATTTCATCATTCGCAGTCTTAAGAGCAAGTAACAATTTATCGTTGGCCACTTCTTTAAGAAGAGTTTGAATCCCTTTATCATCAATTTTAATAATATCTTCAAAGACAAACATCAATTTACGAATTTCTTCTGCTAGAATGGGATCTCTCTCTTCAATTCTAGACATAATTGCCGTTTCTGTATTTTTATCCATTACGTTTAGCATCTCAGCAACAGGCTGCACCCCACCAAGTGTGGCATGCTCCATTGTTCCGACACTGGACAATTCTGACTTTAAAACTTTGTCTACCTCTGAAATCAATTCTGGACTCACGTGATCTAAGTTTGCCAGTCGCAATACTACTTCTGCTTGTAAGGTTTCAGGAAGTCTCTTTAAAACCTCGCCTTTTTTCTCAGGTTCAAGATGGGCTAATATTACAGAAATAGTTTGCGGATGCTCGTTGATAAGAAAATTGGATAATGATTTTGCATCCACCAGCTCTAAACTTTCTAAATTTCTTTGAGCAGGAGAATTCACACTAAGGTGACCAAGAATTCCTCTTGCCCGATCTTCTCCCACGGCATCAACCACTGTGTCTTTACTCATAGTTCCTTCACCAAATATATAATCTTGGGACTCACTCAGCATTTCATAATATTCTTCTAAAACTTTTTTTGTGATAGATACAGGAACGACCCTATACTTGGCCATCGTCCCTAGTAGCTTTCTAATATCTGTATCATCCGCATGGCGAAGAAAAACCTTAGTCGCATCTTTTCCTAAATAATTTAGAAGTATCGCTGCTTTCTCAAATCCATTCAGATCTTCGAATCTCACATCATCTAATTTCACTAATTTTGCAGACATACTAATCTTTCCTTACTAACCACATACCAAAGGCATTTGCGGCTTTTTCTTCATTTTTTTCTATCAAATTTTGGATTCTTTCTTTTAATAATTCGCTTTCAGCTTTCTCAGGATCTAAGGTCTCCTCAATCATAGGCAAGGCACTTGTCATCCCTGGAAGACTATTATCCACCGTTTGCAATTCTTCTAACTCTTCAATGGTTCTAGGAAGCATGTCCTCAACACTGTCTTGAAATGAATCTGTAATCCAATGAATAAAGGGTCTCACTATCACCAAGAAAATAAGCCCTAAAGAAACCAAAATTAACGACCATTTAAAAAATTGAGTCGCCAATTTTTGATTATTCAATCGAGCAAGGTCTCTTTCTACTTGAGTAAAGTCTTCCTGTTGAAACTGCATGTTTTCAATCTTTACTTCGTCTCCTCGTTTAGTTGAAAAGCCTATAGCGTTTTTTACTAAATTCTCAAACCTAGCTATTTCTTCAGGAGTTCTTTGTTGCCAAATTTGTTTTACATTCCCTTTGTCATCGGTCTCGTTAATTAATGTTCCATCAATTAGAATGGCGGCAGAGATCTTTTCAATATTACCTGACATTTGCCGAATCTTTTTTACTGTTTTAGACACTTGATAGTTCGTGGTCTTCAATTCTTTATTGACGTCTT
>JAGRAA010000229.1 GCA_020435185.1 Bdellovibrionales bacterium
TTTTGGGATAAAAAGAAACCCTACGAGCAATGAAAAGAGTAAAGACAGAGGCAGAATAATCAGTCTGTAAATAAGGTAATAAAAGTTCACTAAATACATATGGTTTTCTCAGCATAATAAATTTAACTGAGCAAGCTCTAAGAGTATTTTCTAGAGTTTCGCCAGCTTGTGTAAGGTCCTAAATTTAAAGCATAAAATGAAATTTTTTCGAAATCCAGGCCCTCACAGGATTCGTACTTTACATATGAACCCTAAATTAATTATAGGGTACTTAATAATTTATTGACATAAAATAACTCGGAGCATAAAAGCCGAGTAACAAAAAAGTAACTGAGAACTTACGGGACGGTTTAGATTGAAGAAAACAAATCTTGTGGCTAGAGGTTTATTTGTTGTTTCGCTTATTTCAATAGTTTCTCTTCTGGGCTGCAAATCAGAAAACAGCAGGGTTGGGGATAAAGACGCACCTTTGAAAATGTTTTTTGTACCCTCTGACGACACCCATACCATTGCAACGGGCGCCGACCAAATAAAAGCTTATCTTGAAAAATTCGTGAGCCAAAGGCTGTATCAGAAAGATGAAGGATTTTATATCAATGCATCTGTTCCGATGTCTTACATTGCAGTGGTAGAGGCCTTTGGAACTAAGCGAGCTGATTTTGCGGCTATCAATACCTTTAGTTATGTTCTTTTAAAAGATATTAAAAAGTATAATGCCGAAGCGGTATTAAACGTGATTCGTGGGAAAGATGAAACCAGCTACAAGGCGCAGTTTATTGCTCGAGCTGATTCTGGAATAAACAGCATAGAAGATTTAAATGGTAAAAAGTTTGCCTATAGCGACCCAGCCAGCACGTCTGGTTATGTTCTGCCGTCTATGATGATTAAAGAAAAAGGCATAAAATTAAAGGATCATATTTTTGCTGGAAGACATGATAATGTCGTGACCATGGTTTATCAGGGTCAGGTGGACGCTGGAGCAACTTATTTTAGTCCAAAAAATGAAGCTGGCGAGATTATGGATGCTCGAAGAAGAGTAAAGACACAGTTTCCTGATGTGGAAGATAAAATTAAAATTATTGGATTTTCTCAGGAAATTCCCAATGCCCCCTGGGTATTACGAACCGATTTATTTAAAGATCAGTCTCATTATGAAAAGGTAAAATCTGCTCTTCAAGACGGACTCATAGAGTACGCCAAAACAGAAGAGGGAAAAAAAGTATTAATGGAGCTTTATAGCATTACTGGTTTAGTGAAAGCGAGTGATGCTGAGTTTGATGGAATTCGTAAAATGTTCTCTTCATCTGATTTAGATGTAGAAAAACTTTTACGTAAATAAACATCTAAATGTAAATTTGAAAATTATAAGATGATCTTTGTAATAAAGATTGAGTATTTCAACTAAGCCTACGATTGGGGAAAATTAAATGGCTGAGCTGTGTAAGCACGTTGACCACCGAGGAACTCGACTGAGGACCTCAAAGCTAAAGACTCAACACCATAAGACGGGTATTTTATGGTTAATTTTACTGGCGAGTACAGTATTTATCACTCAACCTGCCCGCGCGATAAAAGTGATCAAAATTAAGACGGCAAGACAAGCACAATGTCTTGCCGTTTTTAATTTTAGCCCTATTCGTTCGCTAGATTCGTACTCTCAACCGGTGGAATATGAAGCTTTGGGAGCTCCTTGGTTTAGAGATACTCTTCGAGCGAAAGGTCCCTTTGGCCAAGCCATGGCCGTATCCTTGCAGCCTGGATATCCTGCTGTGTACGGAACACGTCGTGGAGTGGATCGTTTTAGAAAGGATTTAGGAGAATTAAAAGATGTAATTTTTGATTTTTCTTTGGTGAATGGTAAAGATAAACTCTACTACGATTTACCCGGAAAAAGTGATAGTGCCGTCGTAGAAATAGCACCAGCTCTGACGGGATCTGCATTGTTGCATAAAAATTATTCAGACTTAGATGCAGAGATTACCTTAGTGGTAAGAAGTAGAGATTTTAAAATTGAGGATTTTTACGACCCTCAAAGTGATACTGTAAACACTGTAGTTCAGTATCTAAAAGATAGTATTCAAACAAATTTAGAAAAAGGATATAAGTTTTCTGACTTTAAAGCGGGGGAATATGACTTTATCCCATCGGCTGCTCAAGAAACCAAAAGTAAGGCGATTAAATGGAGCTATGAAGAAATCATGGAGGGTTTTAAAATGGTTCCTCAGGGCCATGAAAAAGGACCACTTAAAAGACTCACATTAGAAGAGGCGATCGCCACCCAATCCAGAATTAAAGTGGATTGGGTCGCTAAGATTGAAACCACATCTACTATTCTAGAATCTACAGGAATCAAAGAAAGACATATTGAAGTCTCTGTTCTTTTTATGCTTGCTGGAGCAAAGTTAAATGGTACGCCTGTTTTGAAAATTAATAATCAAACTCAATTTCCTGCGGCTGGAGCAACGGGAGCTTATATTGGTACTAAAGGAAGCTCTTCTCATTTGCCGGTTAGAATTACTTCTGCTTTCTTTGAGGGGAAGCATGTTCAATTAGCACGACAGGCTTCTGTGTCCACTCCTCCTCCTGATATTAGATACTTAAATACTGTTATTATTAATGCAGTACATACCTATTTTGGAAAGAGAGATTATTTAAAAATTCTTAAAGTACTTTCTACGAGACTTTATTATTGGAATGATTATCAATACTTTAAATATGATCATCCAGTAAGAGGGGTAACAACGAACTCTAGCGAATTATTACAGGTTATGGAGCGAATTATTAATGATCCTATCGTTGTAGACTTGAAGGGGCTCTTAGAAACTGGAAAGGGTTTTGAATTATTGCCCATCGAACAAATTAGTCCCACTGAGTTGAAGCAGTTTTTTAAGGGAGTTTCTCGGTTTTTAAATCACCACAATTTGATGGAAAAAGCTGTGGTCTTTCATTCAGTGAAAGATGCTAATACGGTTTTGTCGGACACTCTATCGGCCATTGTTTTTCAGCAGATCGCTCAATTTCCTAATTTAAGGGATTATATCACTTACATTGTCAATTTGGCCGAAACCCAGAGGTATGAACATTACTCTGACAAAGCCACGTTCTTAACTTTTGCAATCCCTGATGCCTTCAGAGTACGTTATTCTAAGTTATTCCCACAACTGGTGGAACAGTATCCGAGTCTAACCATTACTCGACCAGAAGATCTTCATATGACCATTGCTTTTTTTGGTGAACTTCCGGTTTCAAAAGAAAAAGAGTTAAAAAAGATCACTGATCACTATAATAGAAAACTAAGTCGTTTTAGAATTCCTTTGACGGAAGGAAGCTTGCAAATTGTGGGTCGTAATAA
>JAGRAA010000230.1 GCA_020435185.1 Bdellovibrionales bacterium
TTCCCCTTGTATTTTAACCAATTTACAAAGTATAGAAGATCCATCACAAAGGGGGGGGATATGATGAAAAAATTATTTTTTTCAGCGTTTATTATAGTGTTTGCATTAAGTGCTTGTAACAAAAATGAGAGTAATCCAGCAGAACCAAAAAAAGAAGTTCAGCCAGATCCTAAAATTGAGGTTTCTTATGCCTTTAAAGAGAACTTAGCCCATGCCAATGGTGAACACGGAAACCGTGCTCGAGTATTCATTCATAAAAATGCCTTAGAGAAAGAGTTTCTTCTTCAAGCCGAAGTCATTACGCAATCCATGATCCCTATGTTCGAAAATTTAAAAAGTCGAGTGGTCATGTTTAGCCAAAGAGACGGAAGACTCTTTTTGTTTGAAAACACAAAAGGCCTCACCGTCACTGATGTTCTTGAGCAAGACTATCTTATTACAGAGTTTCCTATACTCAGCGAATCTTCAGATGGATACCTTGAATTTGATTTTAATCAAGGCATGAAAAAGCTTTTTGTCATGGGAGACTGGAGAGCTCACGAAAACACTCCAAAGTTCGAAGAAATGTTTAAAGTCACGCCTCTCTCTTATAGCTATATACATAATGTTAAATTTAACAATAAGAACCAATTCGTTATCCAGCAAGTCGCTCAGACTGCTGGCGAAGACGCTTCTACTGTGAGAGTGAAATATTATTTATCTCCTTATCAGCCCGATCTCAGTTTCGAGCCCACTCGCGCTCCCTTTGATTTCAATAAAAAAGGATACTTTGAAGCCAGTCCTTTACTTACTAGTTCAGGAAATCCAATTAGTTTTTCTACAAAGTTTAACCACAAAAAAACAATCGTCTATGCAATTTCCGCAAATACACCTCAGGAATACCGTCAAGCGATTAGAGATGCTGTGCTTTACTGGAATAAATCCTTTGGCAGCAAGGTGGTTGACGTCATTGATGCCCCTCAAGGCGTGACGGCTCCAAACTCTGATTATAATGTTATCCAATGGGTTCCTTGGGATTCTGCCGGATTTGCCTATGCCGATGCCCAAATGGATCCTCGCACAGGAGAAATTTTGCACGCTCAAGTCTACTTCACAAGTGTGTTTGGCTTTAAGAGTAAATTCAAGGCCAAGTTAATTCTCAACCAATTAAAGAATTTTAATATTAAAAACTTAAAACGAGCTTCATTGATGGGATTTCAAAATCAAGCCCTCTGTGATATGGAAGTCTCCCATCGTCTTGTGAGTACTTTGACTTCTCTTCTCAGTGATGAAAATATGACTGATGAAAAAATATTAGAAGCTTCCAAAGATTATATAAGAGAGGTCGTCTCCCATGAAGTAGGACACACCCTTGGATTGCGACACAATTTTGCAGGTTCCTTAGCTACGAATTATCCCGTTAGCGAAAGACCGCAAATTATGAGCAAGTACCTTAATGATCAAGAAGCCCCAGCAGGCCTTATCGCCTCAAGTTCTGTAATGGAGTACAATGACTTTTTAGAAGCCATGATTATTGGAGATCAAATAGAAAAATCACTCTCTCCTTTATCTTATGACGAAAAAGCTATTCGTTATTTATACTACAAGAATGATTATGATACGCAAGAGTGGCCTCTTTTCTGCACAGATGAACACACTTTACAAGGATTTACCGATTGCCAAAGATTTGATGTTGGTCGAAGCCTTGCTGAATTTGCTCAATCCGGAGTTCAAGAGCAAATAGACAATGTCCCATATACTTTAATGCAAGCTTATATTCAGGCCAAAGCGAAAGGACCTGATTATCCTAGTCTTCCCGTAGATAAGGTCACCTTTGATATTAAAGAAATGGCTAAGCGGGTTCTCGCTTCTAGACAGCAACTTTTAACCACCTTAACTTCTGAGGGCAAACTTTTAAAAGTTCATCGGCAGTTTGCTGTTGTGGATTCTTCTAATGAAGATCGGGTAAAAGATTTACAACAAGAGGTTCTTCATCAAGAAATGAAAGATCTTGGTGGCTTTGATAAAATTGTAAGTCCGATAGAGCCTGGTTTTGCGCAAAGCCAGTATGAAGTTTTTGAGACTATTTTGAACAGTGGTCGCTATTCTTCAGGCACAGGACCTTATGGTGACACTTACGAGTTCTCTGAAAATGAAAAGTCTATTATGAAATCCAGAGTGAAAGACTTTTATATTAAATTTGAAGAAGAGCTGATCAAATTAAGTACTGACCAATTAAATCATACCCAGTATGTGGATAATTCTTTGAATCAACCGCTAGCTGATTCGAACTTGAAGTTTCTTGAAAGTTACGCTTTTTCTACGACGAACTCCGTCAATAGTTATAGCGTAGAAGTGCCAAAAACAAATGTAGATTTAGATCAAGAGATCGCCGCTTCTACGGGAGATCAACAAGAGCTCTTGAAAAAATGTAAAGAAAACCGCGAAGCCGAAGAATGCAAAAGCATAGTGGTTAAAACGCTTATATTAGAATTACCTGAGTTTAGATTAAAACAAGAACTCAGAAAAGAGTCCGCTAAACTATTGAGCTCTGAGCATTCTGAATCCATTATTTGGAACCTAAAAGCTAAAGAAGAGAGCAAAAAAAGTTTTGAAGAATTGTTAGGCCAAGCTCTTAAAATAAAATCAATAGAAGAAGTCAAAGCCTGGGATCTCTCTAAATTCCCTAGCCCTGCTGCTCAGTGGATCTTAGAGAATCAAACGATTTACGGTTTACTCGCTCAATAATTTAGTCTTTTTACTCTCCCTTTAATTTTCTAAAGGGAGAGTTTTGAGTTTATCAGTACTCCCCGACCGTTAATTTAAAAATGCGATTAAACACATCGTAGTTTTGGAGAAACTCTAAAGTTTCTAAATCCTGAGAAGACAAAGATTGTTTCAATTCAGAAAAGTCCTTATAGCCAACTTTTAATTTTTGCCAATCAAATGAGATCGTATCATTAAAACTCCTCTTAAATTCGCGATCTTCTTTTATGCTCTCTAAAAAACAAAAATAGTTTCTTCGTAAAGAGTCTATGATTTCATCTCTTGAACTTTTATCTGCCGCCAAATCCAGTCCCCCTCGATCCACTCGAGCCTGTACATTCAGGCTATGAACAGCCGTTTCTTGTGGTTCAAACATCACTCCGATAATCTCATACCCCTGCTGTCTTGCCCTATTCATGGCCAACACTCGCTGCAGGGTCAGATTAGTCACATCAAATATTATGTTTCTTTTTTTAAACAAGCACTCGGTTAATAGCCTATCCACCTCAGCATAAACCCAAGCTCTTAACTCAGCGCTAAAAACATGCCGAGGGTTTTTTTCATCCACTAGGACTAAACCCTCTGAGGTCCTCAGCCTCTCCCCGGCTTCTTTCATTTTTTTAATTTTTTCTAACCTCAATTGATCAGAATTAATCACTGTCCAAATCTCAGCCGAAGCCTCACGTAAACTGTAAGACTTTCCACTACCAGGTATTCCAATCGTAAATATAATTTGAGGTTGCTCAAAGGAGCCTTTCAGATACTGATCAAGAGTGAAAGACACGGGCCAAATCTTCTTTGTGTTTTTCATAGGTCGATTGACTAGCGACAAAAAAAGCTTTGTCCATCTTAAACCCCTGAGTGGGATCATAATCCAAGGGTTTAAAATCAAAATCCAATAATACTCCTCCTCCTTCGGACACAAGTAATTCACAGGGAACCAAGTCCCAATAGGAACACCATCTATGCGAGTTAATATAGATTTGAGCTTTACCTAAAAGCATTTG
Source organism: Bdellovibrionales bacterium (assembly GCA_020435185.1). Classification (GTDB taxonomy): domain Bacteria; phylum Bdellovibrionota; class Bdellovibrionia; order Bdellovibrionales; family UBA1609; genus JAGRAA01. Next base: position 3,753 of record JAGRAA010000230.1, read on the forward strand.
AACGACCTTTAACCCAATTGATCCATAGGCGAATTTATCGTCCACTTGGAGCCGCTGCATCAGCTTTTCTTCATAGGGGTCTTTCACACTTTGGGAGGTTACAAAAATCAACCTTTCAGCTTCAGACTCCATAGATAGTTTTCTGAACTCATTTGTTTTTAAATCTAAATAGGTCACTCCTTGATGAGGTTCCGCATAGACCACATAGAACCTTTCTACATCGCACACCACAGACAATTGAATCTCTTGATTGATGATACACCCGATCATCATAGACCACTCCCCACTGCCTTTTACGAATTCTTTTGTTCCGTCTATGGGATCAACATACCAAATTCTTTTATTTTGAAATCCTTTTATCGATTGAGCCGACTCTTCGCCCACAAACAAATCTTCAGGAAACAAACCCCTTAAGCCCTCTATGATTAAATCGTTTAACTTCTTGTCGACAATGGTTACTGGACTACCATCTGATTTAAATTCGGCTTCACCTACTTTATATTCTTTCTTCCATTCGAGAGCTTTCAGCGAGGCCTCTTTTACGAGAGGAAGAACTTTACCCATTAGACTATTATTGATCATGAATATTCACCTTATAAATACTAACAATACCGGTTCGTGATTATTGAATGACATCATTTAAACTATTAAGCGCGGATTCATCAAGCTTTTGCGAAAATAATAAATCACGAATTTGTTCAGTTAAAATTCCAAAATCATACTGTGTGATACCATTGATTTCAGTGGTACTCCCCACCACTCCGTGACGAGTTACAAAGTATCCAGCGATCATAGACGTTGCGATCAATGAGATAAATGCCGTTTTTATCAATCGAGGACCGGTTTTCCTATTCAAAGGCTTAGTCACTTTATTTACCCGCTTAGGAACAAAAGGATAGTAATCTCCAGGTTCTAACCCTACAGCCATCCATTTAACCCAGTAATACTGACTTCGAAGAGTTTTAATATCTCCATTTTGACTCTTTTCAGCTTCTTCGTATTTACTTCTATAAGCAATCACTAGGTCTACTAAGGTACCATTCTCTTTCGCTTGGTCAAATTCTTCGAGAGTGGTTTTCAAAGGGAACCTATTTTTTAATATGGGAGGCACAACCGTAGTATTTATAATCTGACTCATAAAGGGCCACAAAAGAGCAAAACTCACAAGACCCAATCCCTGTGCCGCTGAAGAAACCTCTGCATCAGTGGCCGTTTGAAGCCCATTAATCACCTTTACAATAGGCTCAAAAGTGTTCGAAGTTAAAGTGGTGACTAATGCATATGTCCCCGCAGTAAATCCATAGTTGATCCAGTACTTCTTAGCGGAGCTCAGCTTTGAGTCCAATGCCACACCCATAGCCACAACATCTTTCATGGTATAGCTCACATAAGAATCAATATAATTATAGAGCCAAGGGACCTCACTCCCTGTAAACATTCGAGCCACAGAAACCCCAACAGCCGTAGTAAACGGACCCAAAATAAATGATTTTTCCATTATGGTGTAACGAGTGTTTTTATCTGAAAAAGCTCTTTTAAGTGGTCGATAAGGTATGGGAAACGTTAATAAACCGCCTAAATGGTCGGCTAATCGCTCCCGCTGCTCTGACTCAAGATTAAATCCTTGAACACACTGACTTACCGAGGATGGGCCAGAAACATTGGCATAAACTGGATGGACGACCATCTGAACCAAAAGAACATAGATAAAAATATTTTTAAAGCCCTTCACTGGTACCTCCATACGTCTTTTTTTGCCTTGCCTTTGCATGCTTTTAGCACGTTGCATTATTTAAGCCGATAAAATAGACAATGAATGAAAAAAATTCAATCTAAACCACTACGAAGAGAGCTTTTACAAAACTCTATTCGCTGAAATCACCCGGAGACAAATCGGTCAATTCTTCTTCACTTCTTGATTGTTGAAATGAAGAGTATCTCGACTGGTCAGAAGGGGCAGCCGGAGAGTTATTGACATCCAACAGCTCTATTCCGCCCGATAAACGGACTTCCGAAATTTCACCAAGAGACTGAGAGACCAAATGAGCAATTTCAAAATGAGAGCTTGAATTAAAATACGCATTTCTAATATGGGCGATAGATATGTGGGGTAAAAACTCATCCAGAGAATGATCGTCAGGCTTTAATCCCAGCTTATAAACTTCAATTTTAAATTTTTTTATCAACTCTAGAACCTGAGTGGGCATTTGATCAATATCAAAAACCATTGCTATTTGCGAGTTATTACGACCCACAATTTGCAAGC
>JAGRAA010000231.1 GCA_020435185.1 Bdellovibrionales bacterium
ATTAAAGCTGTAGAACGCTACAAATCTGTGCAGTATTTCTATAATCATCACCCACAAGTTAAGGCTGTGATTTGGGCAGTGGAATCAATGCCCTCCGCCAAAAGACTTTATCGATATCTGGATGGCCCAAATAATCCTGAGTTTTTGCACAAATTTATAACGATCGATCAATGCATAAAAATGGGTTGGCAAGCACCGTTTTTATTTAAGCAAGATAGGATTCTGAGTCTGAATGAATTACTGCAAGAAGCACCCTACAACAGCCCACAAACAACGCAAAAACCTGTTTTAGTGTCGCCGCTTCTCACTGGACGCGTAAGTTACCGTAGTCCCATCAGAAACCAAAACTGGAGACTTTAACCAAAATAACAACTGTATGACCCTATTCGTTACTTTTTTAAAAAACACTGGAGGATAACCCAATGAAAAATAAAATCACACTTACTTTAATGACGATATTCTTTTTAAGTGGATGTAGTACACCTAAAAAGAGTGGACTACTTGGAGCAGGTATAGGTGCTTCTATTGGTTTAGCACTAGGAAGTTCATCACCTACAAAAGACTCAAGAAGAAATGGAGCCCTTATTGGAGCCGCACTTGGTGGACTCATAGGATACTACACAAAGCCAAAGAAGAAATCTAACGAGGATACCTTTAAGGGAGTCATCATTGATCTTCCCCATGGACTAAAAAGCGATCAACTACCCAGTCCTCCAAGAATCACTAAGCCGATTGTCACTGTTAAAAAGGTAGAGCGCAAAAAAATTGGCAATGATAAGGTTCGCTCTGAGGGCTACGAATGGATAATAAAACGCAGCTGTGAATGGGTGGTGGAATAATGTTTGATGAAAATAAAATAAAGACAAAATCTAAGCGAAAAAGAAATGAGATTTCTGATCGAGTAAGTTTAAGTTCAAAAGCTTTTTCTATCCTTTCGAAGTGGCGAGATCAAATTATTGAAGATACCAATGAAGTTTTAAAACCTACGCTTTCTGACCTTGCAAATTTTAAATTAGAGGATATGAATTCAAAATTATCATCGACCGAAATTAAAGCTTTCAGATCTAGACATTTAACTTGGCAAAAGAAACTCGCATGGGTCGAAAAAATGGCAAAAGCAATGGAAAAAAATGGTCAGACTCCAAATATGGATCAGCTCTGGAAAGATATTGAAAGCGCCAAATCACAACCCGCAAAAAGGCAAAAAATCAAAGATAAAAATATAACAAAGTCCTTACCTAAAGCGGATTCTGAAGCACCTCACAATTTTCCAAAAACATCAATTTCTGATTGAATTGTCTTCACAAATTTTAAATAAGGGGGTAAGTTATGAAGAACAACTTGCACAGCAAGTGGCTGCTTCAAGAGGATACTCCAGAAGCAGAAATGCTCTTTGAAAAAGGAATAATTAGAAGAAAAGTCTCGACGAAAGTTGCAGCTTCATTACTGGGTATCACGCCCAACGCTTTAAGAATTCGCAAATCACGCGGGTTGATTAAAGCGGTTCGAGATGGTGACAAAGAACTTCGGTTTTACTTGTCAGACATCATTCGTCTCCAAAATAAGGAGGCATAAAGTGATAAAGATCACACCAGTAATGATTAACGGAAAAAAGTCTTACGAGTTATTTATAAAAGTCCGTGATAAGCACGGTCGACAAGTGGCTCGAAGACGACGATTTTCCTCTGAGAGATTGGCCAAAATAGAAAGTCAAAAAATTCTCAACGAGTTAGAAGGCAAAAAAGACCATTATACTTGGGAGGATTGGTATCAGGAATGTTCAAAAAGAGTTCGCATTGAATTTAAAGAGTCCACATACCTGGGATACAAAGGCGTTTTAGAAAAATGGGTCAACCCTCATTGGAACGATAGGCTTCTTCACGAGATCACATCAGCCGATGTGCATGAGTTGATATTTGGGTTTGTAGATGGCGTTTCACATTGGCATCGAAAAAATATTTTAAAGTATGTTCGACGTCTTTTTTCTATGGCCTTAGAAGAGGGCCTTCTTTCGAGAAATCCAGCCTTGAAAGTTAAGGTGAAAGTGCCAGAAGTTGCCCAAAAGGTTCTAGCCCCAAAAGAAATTGAGGTGCTGCTCAAGGAAGCCAAAACCATAGGTCATCGTTATTATGACATCTGGGTTTTGGCTTTAATGACGGGCATGAGATCGGGAGAACTCTATGCACTCAGATGGACCAGTGTTGACTTGGAAACGGGTTTTATAAACATCACTACAGCATGGACTCGCCAAGATGGTTTTGGACCCACAAAATCATCTCGGAACCGAGTGGTTCCCATTTCTGCGCCCTGCATGTCTTTTTTAAAAGAACTTAGGCTCAGACGTGGCAATGAGGAGTTTGTCCTTCCTCATCTCAGTGAATGGAGTCAAGGAGCACAAGCCCAAGTACTTAAAGAATTTTGCGAAGGTCTGGGTATCACTGCCGTAAAATTCCACGACCTAAGGGCAACATTTATCACTCAGCTTTTAAGGAATGGAGTGGCATTGGCAAAGGTGATGGCCATCGTGGGTCACTCGCAACTGAAAACCACCCAAGGCTATTTAAGGCTTTGTGGTCAAGATGTGAAAGGAGCAACGGACGAATTGGGCATTCATCTTCCTGAAGAAGAGAAGGCTGAGAATGTCATAGAATTAAATTTTGGAGGAAGGAATTGACCTTCAAATGAAAGCAGTGGTAACTTTTGGTAACATTCAATTTTTAAAGTTTAACAATTTCGGAGGGTTAGACAGATTTTGCTACCCCATCCATTTTTACTCACCCTATTATCTTCTGACCCAACCTTATTTTCCCTAGAATTTTTAGAAGTTTGTCTGTGTCTAAAAAGTAATTTGGGTAGGCCAGCTGTAAACTCTCTACTGATTCAATATTTGCAAAAACCAAATTCTTCGATGAATCATTTTGGATCTCTAGTTCTCTCAGCGTGTATAAACGAATGGCCTCACTGACCTCATTTTTATTAAATACTTCAATAGACGTAACTTCTTTTTTTGTGTCTAGCTCTATTAAAGCAAATCTCCCAAGCTTTCCCCTGCTGTGAGATTTAACTACAGTATCAATTCCTTTAGTACTCGCCGCTAACACCTCAATAACTTTAAGTTTATTAATATACTTTTTTAACCTCGAAGAAATTGCAGCAAAGCTATCATTTTTATGACTTTCCAGAACTGGACTACTTTCATAAATGGCAAAATAGGAACTCAAAAGTTTGAAGAATTCCTTCCAATCCTCCCCGCCTTCTCCGGTTTTAAAAGATGTTAACTGTATAGTCCCATACACCTCAACTGCTGTCGCCCATATATGTTCTAATTCAGTTCTAAATTGAATTTCAATAAGCCTATCATCTTTTACCGATAAAAATATTAAGTGAGTACTTCTATAACCATTTTCCTTTGGTACCGAATGGTAGTCATTTACCTTTTTGAGAATGTTCTTCGTTTTTGAGCTTCGTATTATACTAACGGCTTCATACAGACTTACCTGATTTTTCAACACAACCCTAAGACCAGCAATATCTTGCATGGTGCTCAACCTTAGTGAATCAGAGTTTTTTAATTTCGTATGTATCGAGGGTATTCTCTTGATTCGCTTACCAACACTTATCACAGTTTCCATGTCAATTTTTTCACGCACTCTTCTATGATAAGCCTCTAAAGTATTAAAAAACGAGTTTCTCCAAGTCAGTAATATCGCCCCTTCGGTCTTCGAAAGCTCCTGGCGTCTCTTTATTTTCTCACCAATTTTATCTATTTTACTCTTGCTAATCATTGATAAAAATTAACAGTTATTGATAATTTTAACAACAATAATTACAATAAAACCTTATAAGTATATATAATTAGGTATATAGTATTAATTTTTTTATTATTTTATTGAGATTTTTATTAAAATTTTTACCTAAATATAATATAGCTTGCAAGCCTTCATTAGCCCAGTATAGCAACCAAAGGTCTATCATTCTCTTTCATAAAATTGAGAAAAATCAGGTCGCGCAATGGCCATCAACTCCATCCCAATCCCTTGGCGCACATATGGTATATATTGACCATATGAAAACCTATAGCTTTTCAAACGCTCCCACCAATTAGTAGACATCGAAAAGCTCTCAGAGCCATTAATTACATTTGCATACTCTTTTGTACGCTCGACCAGTTGCCTGTGAAAAGTCAAACGACAATGTGATTTCGAAGCTTCAAACACTTGATGAATAACCGCAACTTGTTCCTTTGTATCGAATTCAAACGGATACTTCTTTCTTAAAAATTCAGAGGTTAAAACGAAGCCTTGAGCGGTCTCAGCTAGTCCAGCACATGATCCCACAGGCCATTTCGAACTTGAATCAAGAAACACACGAGCCATTACCTCAGGAGCAGCATGATCAGCAAAACCTGCAGTCACCCAAAGAGTCGTTTTTATCTGGGCAATCGTCTCCAGAGATATCGGCTTATAATTTCTTTGAACCGAAATCTTCCTTTTAACAGCCTCATCATAGGTGACCCGCTCCACCTTCAACAGATTTACCGCTGTCATATTGCCGACAAGTGTTTCTGTGGTATACGCAAGACGTGCTAGGTGACGAACATCTTTTAATGCAGATGTTACGTCCTTATGATCAAGCGCACGACGCAAGTGTATCCGCGCAGCACGAGATAAAAAGCTGAAATCAGGGATCGGAAATGTGTATGGGTTAATTAATTCATACCTCTCACCAATTAGTCGAGCATTAGGTCCGCTTTTAAATAAGTCCCAATAGTCAAAATTACGAAGAGTCCTAATCCAAAATAAATCTGTCCTCTTAAGATCTGTCGGAATTTCAGCAACAATCCATTCTCGGTTCCATTTAGCATCAGAAACCTCTGGAACCGTTATAACAGACCTCTGATTTATCCCCACCCATTGAATCCTTGAGTTCAAAAACTGGCCCGCATCCGATCCCACAGAATTTGTTTCTTTTAACAAATTAAGCTTAGAGACCTCCTTTTGTGCCAACTCAAATCTTGGAATCCTTGTCGCTACAACTTCATTCGCTTTTTTGATAACTTCCTGATAGTGGTGAGAAAAATAAGATGTTGTTAGATAAAGAAGAACTAACCCCATGAGCATGCTCACTGTAAAATACTTCACAAATGTTTCAGGCCAAGTTCTTTGAGCAAGATATAAACTTTTTCCCAAAACTTCTGGATCCCCAAATTTCTCTAAAGCTAACTTCAGGCGCTCGTCGAAATTCTCTTCCACTCCATCGAGCTCAGCCTCTATATGCGAGAGTATTTCCTCTCTCACCTCTGATTTACGATCAGCCTTAGGAATATGTCTACAGACCTTATCTAGATACTTTTTTACCTCTGAATGATCTTCAATGCTTTTAGCTTTCATAAAAACTTCTTTCTACTGCCAGCACTTGATCAATAACTTTTCGAAAAGCGTCCCATTGACCAGCCTTTTCTTTTAATAAAGCCCGTCCTTTTTTTGTCAGTTTATAGTACTTTCTTCGACGCTCACCTTGATCTTGTGACCATTCACTTTCCACAGCTCCATCGGTTTCAAGAGAATGAAGAATCGGATATAAGGTTCCCTCCTTCACTTCAATATGGCCACCAGAGGCATTTCCGAGCTCCTTCATGATTTGATATCCATACATAGACTTCTTCTGCAGCGTCTTTAACACCAAAGTCACCATGCTTCCTTTTAAAAGTTCAGAACTAACCATATATACCTCTCAATCCTATACATCGGACTCCAAGGTATAATACTTGAGCTTTTCTTTTGAAGAAAGTCCAGATTGGACTTTGATGAATACAGGCATGTAGTTTGCTCTTACCGTTTCTATGCACCTTAAACTTAATTTAAAGACAATACTCTTAGTTTTATCAGCCCAAATTGCGCTGATGTCGAATTCTTATGCATTTGAGCTTTCAGAAGATCTTAACTTACCTTTAAAAACGCTAAACCGGATAGATAGCGTACTAAATAAATCACTTTCTGAACCAATAAATTGCTGGGGTGTGGCCTTATGGTCTCAGGGATATATTGGAGAAATAAGACCTTCTTTTAAAACAGAAGTGATGCATATTTTTGAACAGAACAGATGCAAAAAGCTTTCAGCCGATGAACCTCCTCGAACTGGAGATTTTGGATCATTTTTCAACTCAGAATCAGGAATATATCACACATTTGTACATATAAAAGATTCTTGGATCTTTGAAAAAGGCTCTCCTCAAACTACTGATGTCCCATTGATAGTTAATGTAGACAAAAAATTTGAAGGTTATCCAATTTCATTTGATTTAAAAACAGGCTGTAAATTTGGCTCTGATACAGAATGCAAATGGGGCATTGTTAATTATCGATGTGATCTACACAACCAAATTGTCCAAACTACTACCGAACAGGGTGAATCCCTCCAAAAACTATTCTCAAAAATTATTCATTGCTCAAAACCTGAAAACAGATGTGAAAGCGAATTTCCAGTGGCATTTAAAGATTATATTATGATTTTGAATAGAGCTCTTGTTAGTCCAGAAAACCTTACCTCTAATGAGTTTCAAGCTATTGGAAAAATCTTAGTTTTTTTAAATAAAAACAGGGACTCCCTTGGTCATCTCCCTCCAGAAATGCTCGAGGCATTTTTGCAACTTACAGATGCCATTACAATGATAGAAAATGATACTTTTAAAACACTGGCAGATTTTCCTGATTTTAGCCAACACGCAAGATAAATCGCACACTACTTCTCGATTTCCATCAGTTGATAAAACTCAGAATTTTCGCAACAACCTACTGTCTTCTTCGAATACCCAACTTTTTCATATATTTCTTGGAGACCATAATATACAAAATACAGAGCACTACATATTGTTACACTCATCCCCAACTTCTATTTCTAATGTGGTGTGTGTTATCGAAAATTTGCTCTTAAGAAACTGCCTAATTTGAGATTTGATGATTTCAATTTTTGGTAAATTCTCCGCTGCGATTTTAATATGTCCTTCCATAAAAATTTTCTTATCATCAAGCTGCCAAACATGGATATGATGGGCCTCGTTTACCAAACTTATATCCTCCACGGCCTTTTTAATATCATCAATATTTATATGAGCAGGAGTACTTTGCATGAGCACTAAAATACACTGACGGATTAAAATAAAAGATTGATAAAGAACATAAAATGAAATCACCACCGTTGCCAAAAGATCAACAATATAAATTTGAAAGTTAATAATTAAAATTCCTGAAACTATGACTACGACTGAGGCTGCAGCATCAGAAACATTATGTACAAATGCGGCCTTAATATTTACGCTATCTTTAGATCCAGAATAAGTTAGAAGTGCCGTTAATATATCTATAACAAGTGCAATTGCAGCTACCCAAACAACCGTCCACCCATCCACTATATTTTGATCAAAATATCTGTTTATTGATTCATAGAGCAAATACACTCCAACCATTACTAAAGTAATACTATTTATCAATGCACCAAGGATTTCTGCCCTTTTATATCCATAAGTCATCCGCTGATTAGATGGTACTTTTGCAATTTTTGCGGCTATAGCTGCGATCCCTAAAGCTCCCGCATCACTAAAATTATGAAGTGCATCCGCTAACAAAGAAAGACTTCCTGAAAGAAGGCCACCTATAACTTGAAATACAGTTAAAATTATATTTATAAATACAGCTAAATATAGTTTTTTTGTAGAAACAAATTCATGGTGACTATGATCATGGCCCATTTCCCACTCCTTAATAACACTCCACAATAGTGCCATAAACAACTCTGCCTAGTCTAATCAAAACAAAACATCTTTTGCCAAGTTAACTAGCCTGTTTATACCATTGGTATACAACTCTATTATTGTCGACCACTTTAAGCAGCCTTTTCTGATGAATCGCCCAGCTCACAAACCTAGAACTAGATCTGTAAGAAATATTTAAAGTTCGCATAATACTTTTTCTATCAAAGCTTCCTGTTGGATATATGGCCTTTAGCTTTTCCATCTGTAACCATTGACGTCGCCCCTCTTCTGGTTCACTTTCTGTCTCATGAGTTCCTCTGTCTACAAGCAAAGAGATGTTTTCAACGGCGCTCAATCTATAACCACCGATGGTGTGTTCAATCTTTAACGGTATACCTTGCTTATCCAACTCCCTGCGCAGACGCTTAATCAACTGATACACTCTCAAAGGAGAAGAGCTGGGATGGTAATATTCTTCTGAAAATAGCATAGAAAAAATATGGGCGACCCGAAACGGCCGATAAAAATCAGTGGCTAATAATTTCAATAAATGATGTAAAAGCCCTCCGAAAGCCAAAGCTGGTGTTCCATTCATATCCGCCATCCCAATATTGAGCTGAGAAGGATAATTTAGCATTGGTGACTTTAAATGATAAACGAACTCATGAGGTATATCAGGAGCATCTTTATACCCAGACAACATCCTCTCTCTATATTTAGTAAAAGGAGTTCCAAAATAAACTTTCAAAAAAGAATATTCGTCATTGAAAGCTCTAGATAAAAAATAATGAGACTCTCTGAGAGTTTCCCAATGATTCAACCTTCTGGCCTTCTCGGCAGTAGAATATAACTTATTTAAGCCTTCTGACTTCGTCTCTGGATTGAATAATAAGCCCACAGCCTCCCATTTGTCCAAGAACAAACTACTCACGCTACTACTTGAGATATTTAATTTTCTCGCTCGATCTATATAAAACATCGTGCGCTTAACATCTCCCTGTTGAATTGAAATTTGAGTCAAAAGTTCGAAAATGTTGCCAATAAGCAATTGATAGTCTTCTCGAAGACCTATATCTTGCAAAAGCTTGATCAATAAAGCTTCTGCCTCTACTAAATTGTTTTCTACAATTAGGGCTGAGGCTAAATTGACCTGACCAACAGCCAATTGATAGTCTGTGAGATTCTTTATACCCAAATATTTTCTCAGTAAAGGAATAGCTCTTTTATATTGCCACTTGGTAAAATGACCAATACCACCAATCAATAGCGCCTCTGGAACATCATTATAATTAACGTTCTTAACCAGCTCAATACCTTCATCCGCAGCACCCACTCTTATAAGAGCCGTGGCATACTCTTTGACTTCTAAAGATGTGGGCTGAACCAAACTTCTCCCCTGAGCTCTCACATATCTATTTAACAAGGTTAAAGTTTTTTCTGGCATTCCTACACGTAAGCATATATTTGCTAATGAGGCTCTAATTTCTCTCGGTGATCTTGTTAAATCTGTGGACTTAAGAATTTGAGAAACCTCACTACCGCGACCTTGTCTAATTAATAAATCCATTTTTGATACAAATACTTTAAAATCCATATAGGCCAATCTTATCATTATATTTGTAATCTATTCGGAGAAAGCTCTTTTAATATCAAATGAATTCATATTTAAATCAATATTGTCTCATTATAAATCAAAATATATGGGCCAATTATATCATTTTTAAAGGCCTCCCTATTATCAGAAAATAAAAGAGAACTCTTATTTAGGGGAAAAAATGGCTATTCAAAACCAAATTCTTAATCAAACTGTTAGAAAGAAGAATGGATCCAATAAATCTTCTAATATCAATCTACAGCAGCTTATGAAAATTATTGAATTAGCAAAATGGGCTCCTACTCCTGACAACTGCCAACCTTTTACTTTTCAATGGAACGGGACCTCACTTAATATTATCAGCCACCTAGAGTTTGCAGAACATGCTTACAACACAAATAATATTCCTACTATTATTAGCCTCGGCTCTCTCTTAGAATACATTTATCAAGCAAGTCTTTCTGAAGGATATTATGCAAACATTGAAATCCCCAGCACCCTAAATTTTGGTAAATCCTGTGCTAAAATTAAATTCACTAACACCTTCAAAAAGAATCACTCGCTTGTAAAAAAGCTGAAAGAACGAAGCACCGACAGAAGAAGTTTTAAAGGTGGAGAAATTTCCAATGTGATAGAAGTGGCACAAAAGTCAAATCAATATAAAGAGGTAAAAGTAAATGGCTATTCTTTAAAGGATTCCTCCGTTATCAAAAGCCTTACCCTTATGGAGACAACATGTTTTAGATGGCATAAAGCTTCAAAAGATTTATTAAAATGGTTGAGACTAACAAAAAAGGAAGTCAAATCCACAGATTCAGGACTACCTTATAAAAACCTAGGACTACCCTTCAAAGAAATTTTAGCCATTAGATTTTTAAGAAGATTCTTTTTTCTTTCTAAACTATTTGCCCCTTTGGCCATATTTAACTACGGACAACAAATGAAATCCTGCCTTAGAAGCAGTGCCGGAATCCTCAATCTCTCTGTAGAGTCAACAGACTTTAAATCTTTGGTAAAATTAGGGCGAACAGCTACTTCGATTTGGCTTGATCTCAATGAGCAGGGATATGGTGTTCAACCTCTATCTCAAAGTTCATTGCTGCCTTCTTCTTTAAAAAGTAATATTGCTACCATCGACGCTCCTAAAAACGTGCTTACAGCTCTTCAAAAAGGTTGGTCTGAGTTACAAAAAAAGAGTCCCTCTCAAGAAAGTAAACTCGTGTGGTCTTTTAGAGTGGGACTATCAGACTCACTCCCCGAATCCATGAGAACAAAAAGAAGATCATTAGTCGATTTACTAAAAGTTATTGAATAACGTCTATCGTATCAATTTGATATAAATTAAACTTGAATGTCTGCGGACGATAAAATAAATGAAAACTTTGACCCCACATTCACTTCACTGTAGACTTCAATTTCAGAACTGTGCGAAGCCAGTATTCTATTACATGTAGACAGCCCAATACCATGGCCTTCTACTCCAGAATTTTGATGGGCTCGACCAAAGGGAGTCAGAATTTTTCTAGCATTCCTCATATCAAACCCAATTCCATTGTCCTCGATACTCACTTTCCAATGCCCTTTTTCTGATTTTTCAGAATATATTTTTATCTTTAAAGGTTCCTCTGGCTTTCTATATTTTAAAGCGTTCGAAATAAGATTATCAAAAACCACCGTCAATAACTGCCCATTTCCGTAGACTATCGGTAAGTCTAAAACCTTGACCTCTCCTGAAGCCTCTTCAATACTTGACTTCAATCCACCGACTGCTTCATCAACAATTTTTTGCAAATCTACCTTCTCCAACTCCACCGCCTGACTTGCAAACCTTGAATAATCCAGTAGCGCTTTTACCAATCCTGACATTTTAAGAGCCGAGCTTTTTATGATACCTATATAGCCATTCACTTCGCTTTCCTCATCCAGTTCCAAATCCAAAGAAAGCATATCTGCAAAATTCGAAACTCGCTTAATAGGCTCTTGCAAATCATGAGCAGCTATAAAAGAGAAGTGCTCTAGGTCTTCATTTGATTTTTTCAATTTCATAATATTTTTATTTAGATTTAAATTGGTCTTATACAACTTCTTAGCAATATTTTGGATTTCTGGCTCTTTAATTTCTTCTATATCTTTCTTAATTTTATCGACCCCACTCAAATCCATACATTCTGAAACTTCTAATAACGCATTAAAAGATTTAACGATGGATCTTGACAGATGTTTGCCTAAAAGAAGGGAAATAAACGAAGACACTAAAAAGATCCCTATTATCCATTTTAGAACATTGCTCTGCAAATCATGTATCAACATAATTCTATGTTGATAGATATCTTGAAATTCTTTTAAGGCCATCGCCGCTTTTGCATCATCGACGACTACAGCCTTATCTATTTCACGAGGAGATATCTTTTGTGCTACCATAGATTTCACAATAGGAATTTTTTCTAAATATTCCTGCAAAGTACTTCTAATATCTTGAATAGACTGACGTTCAGACTCATTTCTTAAATACTTTTCTTCATACAAATTTAATATTTGAATGGCGCTGTTAAAGGATTTTTCCGCCGATTGACCATACTTCTCGTCTCCTCGTAAAACATAGTTCTTAAAAGCGTGAATCCCCTTACTATAACCAAGTTCGTTGTGAAGGCTATAAACAATATTTTGTCTTTCTTGGTCCTGAAAACCATAGTCACTAAACGTCATGAGCTCATTGCTCACATTCAATACGACAACAGCAAACCCGATTATCCAAAGAACCACAGGAAGAAGAGAATTTAAATAAATTTTAGATGTAATTTTCATAAAACGTTCTTAATATAAAAAAATAACTTTAGTCTCTAAACATTATATGTTTTTCTTAACAGGAGGCAAATTATGGAAGTTCATTTAATTAAAAATTATGACGAAGATCTTTCTTTGTTAACCATCCCTTCACAAAATACGGATGGTCCTATACTGATTATCGATAATGATCTCGATTTTCATCATATAATTCAAAAGTGTTATCGAAATGCTCAAAAGGATAACGAGCTGGTTCTTTTACCTTCGGGAGAGAAGGCTTTAGAATATATGATGGAAGTTTTAAGCAAATCTCACCCTATGCCACACCTCATTTTTTTAGATATCAATATGCCAGAAATGGACGGCTTTGAATTTTTAAAGAAATTAAAAACCTATAGCGAGTTTAAAGATATTCCTACCATCGTGATGCTTTCTAATTCCGAATCTCCTAATGATTTAAAAAGAGCAGAACAACTGGGAGCAGAAGGCTACCTCGTCAAAAGCCTTGATATTAAAAATTATGTTAAACTCTTTAACAGTATTTGAATTCCCTAGAAGCGCATATCACTTTTAGGTTAATTCGACTTTTACATCTTCTTCAGGGTAGCATACGCAGGCCAACGCCAACCCTTGCTTTTGTTCCGTTTTTGTAAGACCGGAGTTTGAAAAAGATTTATATTTGCCCGTAATTCTACATTTGCAACTTCCACAAACTCCCGCTCTACAAGCATAGGGTATAAATTGATTCTGTGACTCTAAAAAGGCCAACAAATTCTCTCTCCCTTTGTAAGAAAAACTTTCCCCTTGCCAGGTTACTGTTACGCTTCTCTCCGGAATCTGAGACTCATCTATGGTTGCTGGTGAAACAAATTGCTCCATAAAGATATTGTCTTCAGGAATGTTTAATTGTTCGAACTGGTCCATCATTTTTTCAGTCATCACAGCTGGACCACAAATATAAAAATTCTGATCCTCAGAGATCTGAATTTTCGATTGAATGTATTCCATTGTTAAATAGCCTTTGTCCCCCTCACCATCTGTTGTTTGAGATAAAATGGGATAGTACGAAAAC
>JAGRAA010000232.1 GCA_020435185.1 Bdellovibrionales bacterium
CTTTTCTACACCATATAATGAATATAATAGGACCTTTCTGAAAGTTCTGTTAGAGGAGAGAATATGTCAATAAAGTCTATAGATTCAGAATCACTAGAGGAGTACAAAAGGTCTCTCATCAATGACCTTCCCCTTATGGAAGGTAAAAAATTCATAGTTTTAGGTGACGTAGGGTTAGATGAGTATGTGATTGGAGAAGTAAAAAGAATAAGTCCAGAGGCTCCGGTTCCCGTCGTTGAAGTGGAAAGGCAGGAGTCAAGATTGGGTTTGGCAGCTAATGTGGCTGCAAATATTGTTTCGCTGGGTGGGATTTGCTATTTGGTGGGGGTTGTCGGGGTTGATGATACAAACCAACATTTTAGAGATTTGCTCAAAGAAAATGGCATTAAAGATCATCTTTTAGTAGAGGATAATGATCGTCCTACAACAAAAAAAATGAGGATAATGGCTCAACATCAACAGGTTGTGCGTGTGGATTATGAAAAGCGAAGATTCTTGCGAGCCGCTATTGAAAATCAAATGTTTGAGAACATTGCGGGAGTTATTGATCAAATAGATGGAATCATTCTTGAGGATTACGCCAAAGGGGTTTTAAGTGCATCACTCTGTCAAAGAGTAGTTCAGTTGGCCCACCAGCATGGTGTAAAAGTTCTTGTTGATCCTCATAGGTCAACTCCCATTGAGTACTATAAAGGAGTTGACCTTATTAAGCCCAACAAAGATGAGGCCTTATTGTTATCGGGACTAAACATTGATGATTTGAGAGAAAAGCAGGATACCATCATTGAGGTAGGAAATGTTATTAAGTCCAAGACCGGTAGCGAGAACGTAATCATCACAGAGGGTAAAAAGGGCATGACGCTTTTTACTCCTAAAGGAACAGTGACCTTTCCGACGTATGCTCGCGAGGTTTTTGATGTTACAGGAGCTGGAGACACCGTGATCGCGGCTTTAGGATTGGCTTGGAGTAGTGGTCTAAGTCTTGAAAAATCCTGTGTTTTCGCGAATTTTGCAGCAGGAGTGGTTGTGGCTCATGTAGGGTGTGTTCCTTGTAAAAAATCAGAATTAATAAATTATATTCATTCTCATTAACAAATTGTGTTATAGACACATTTATGAACAGTGAAGCAGTAAATACGAAGCCTAATTTTTATGATTTAAGTTTGAATCAGATCACCGATATTTTGGTTCAATTGGGTCACAAAAAATTTCGGGCAGAGCAACTTTTTAAGTGGGTTTACGAAAAGCAAGTTGTAGATCCTGAGTTGATGTTAAATCTTTCGAAGGATTTTAGAAAAAATATACCAGAAATTTTTGATTTTAGTCTGCCCGCAGTCCTTAAAGAGCTCATCAGTAAAGACGGCACTAGAAAGTATTTGTTTGACGTCGGAAATGGCCAATCTGTTGAAACGGTTTTGATTCCCAATAAAGAGAGAAATACACTCTGCGTATCTTCTCAAGTGGGCTGTAATATGGCCTGCAAATTTTGCTATACAGCTAAACAAAAACTCAAAAAGAGATTAAGCGTTTCAGAGATTATTGGCCAATATTTAGGAGTAAAGAGTCATCTCCCTGAAGATATTCAAATTACAAATATTGTATTTATGGGTATGGGAGAGCCACTAGATAACCCTGATGGCGTTTTTGGTGCTGTTGAAATTCTGCATAATCCATTAGGCATTAACTTTTCTAAGCGCAAAATTACCATCTCTACGTCAGGTCTTGTAGATCGTATTCCAATGATTACTGAAGCTGGTGTTCGCTTGGCGGTAAGTTTAAATGGAGTAAATGATAAAATTAGAACAGAGCTAATGCCGATCAACAAAAAATGGCCTCTAGATGAATTATTAAATGCTTGTAAAGAGCATGCCGATCGTTCAAAAGATAAAGTAACATTTGAGTATATTCTGATGAGAGGTTTGACCGATCGGTTAGAAGACGCTGTGGCTCTTAAGAGAATCACAAAATCGGTACCTTGCAAAATAAATATAATTCCTTTTAATGAACATCCAGAGTCAGGATATCAGCGTTCAAAAGAAGGAGATATTCGAGCTTTTCAAGAAAAGCTTATATCTCTAGGAGCCCATGTCTTAAGGAGAAAAACTATGGGGGATGATATTTATGCGGCATGCGGTCAGCTAAATTCTGTTGTAAGCCAACAAAATTCAATACAGTAAGATTGAATCTTAAAATCTTGTCGACAACCGAGGAGAAATTTTGTTATCCCTATTTTTTAATCTCAAAAAAAGGAAAGACACAATGGCTGAGATCTTAGTTGTAGGAAGCATGGGATATGACACGATTACTACTCCTCACGGAAAAAAAGAGGATATTCTAGGAGGCTCAGCAAATTATTTTTCTTTGGCAGCGTCTAAATATGCCAAAGTCAATGTTGTTGGTGTAGTCGGTGAGGATTACAAGGACGAAGATTATCATTTGTTAAAGTCTCGTGACGTTTGTGTGGATGGGTTACAACGAGTTCCTGGTAAGACTTTTAAATGGGAAGGAAAATATGAGGATGACATGAATGAGGCAATCACTCTTCATACGGCTCTCAATGTTTTTGAAAAGTTTGATCCCGTTATTCCGGATAAATATAAGAATGCAGAATATGTTTTTTTAGCAAACATCGATCCGCCTTTACAAATGAAGGTTTTAGAGCAGGTGAACAAGCCTAAATTTGTAGCTCTGGATACAATGAATCTTTGGATTGACATTAAGCTTGATGAATTGAAAGAGGCGATTGGCAAAGTGGATTGTCTGCTTATTAACGAAGGTGAGGCTCGTGCATTATCTGGCGAGTTTAATGGTATAGCAGCGGCTAAAAAGTTGGCTGCATTAGGACCGCGTGCCGTAGTTATTAAGCGTGGAGAATACGGTTTTATTCTTTATTGCGAAGATCAATTTTTTATAATGCCCGCTTTTCCAGTAGAGCATGTCATGGATCCCACCGGAGCAGGAGATACTTTTGCTGGTGGTTTTTTTGGATATTTAGCTAAAACAGATCAAGAATTGAGTTTGAGTCATATGAAGCAGGCTTGTGTTCAAGGTTGTTTAATGGCTAGTTTTACGGTGCAAGACTTTGGTGTGAATAGTCTAGTTAATTTAAGCTGGGAAGATATTGAGAAGCGCCAAAATGACTATAGTCGAGTAACCAGCTTAGATTAAATAGGTTGAGAGACCAGCCATTAGGTCAGATATTTTCTTTCGATTAATTAATTTTGTATTTGTTTCCGATGACTTAGATGATGAAGTCGAAGAAAGATAAGGATCTGGCAGATGAGCTGATGGAGGACTTGTTAGAGTCTGAACATTCACCTGATTTGCCAGAAGAAAAACATGACGATGATATTATAGAGATTGATGCATCTCCTGCAGAGGAGACGGCTGACGTTTATGATTTTGCTCGTCCATCAAAGGGTTCGACAACAAAAAAGGATGACACTACTGATGTCATTGAAGGCCTAGCAGAGCCAGATGATAAAACCGATGCTGCAGCCTCTATGGATAGCATGGTTCCTGAAGATACCAAAAAAATTCATTTGAAGACCTCGGTCGGAAAGCCTTTTTCCCATACGAAAACAACCATTAAGACAGGTGCATTTGCAGATAATGACCTATCACGTTCTGAAAATTTACGTGTGGCTCAAGAAAAGATTTTAGAACTGGAGCAAGAGCTCGATCGAGTGAGAGAAGAGAATGTAGAACTGTCTGCCGCTGGGGAGACAATGCTTAAGCGGTACGATAAAACATTTTCTGAAAAAGAGGAAATAAGAAGGCTTTTAGAAAGCAAGACTTCTCAATTCGAAGGTGAAATTGAATTGTTGAAGGATGCCATCGTTAATAAAGATGCGTTATTGAGAAAATTAGAAGATCAAAATGAAAGTATGGAAGCCAAAATTGCGGCTAACATGCAAAAAATCAAAGTGCGAGAACGAGAGTTGGAGAATCGGTTGGAGCTGGTAAAAATGGAAAATGCGGCATTATTGAGAAATAAGAATGAAATGATTTTAGATTTAAAGAGAAATATTGACCAATTAAACCTAGAGTTAGAAAAATACAGAAAAAAGGGACAAGAGCTTAATCGGCAGTTAGATGAGAATAAAGATATTCTCAATCGTACCGTAAAAACTCTTAGAGTGGCTCTGACGCTTCTTGAAAGCGGAGGAGGAAGTTCTGTCCCATTAAAAAAAGTAAAGTAAGGGTTTAAGAGTTTCATGGCAAAAAAAGCAAAATTGATCGTTAGCGATTTACATCTTGGAATTGGTCGAATTCTCAAAGACGGAACCCAAAATACATTTGAGGAATTTTACTTTGATGAAAAATTTGTTGAGTTTTTGCATTTCTATAGTTCTAAAGATTATTCTGATCATGATGTCGAGTTAATTTTAAATGGTGACATACTTAATTTGTTGCAGGTGGATTACAGGGGACATTATTTGACAGTGATTACTGAGGACGTATCGCTGGAGAAAACTAAAAGAATTGTCGAAGGTCATCCTAAGTTTTTTAAAGCGATTAAAAAATTTGTATCTAAAGAAGGAAATTCTGTAACTTGGGTTGTAGGAAATCATGATCAAGATTTGTTATGGCCAGCAGTGAGAGCGTATTTAAATGAGGTT
The DNA here is from genome assembly GCA_020435185.1 of Bdellovibrionales bacterium. Classification (GTDB taxonomy): domain Bacteria; phylum Bdellovibrionota; class Bdellovibrionia; order Bdellovibrionales; family UBA1609; genus JAGRAA01. The sequence continues at coordinate 4,623 of JAGRAA010000232.1, forward strand.
CTCGGCACGGATATCAGATTTAAAAATATCGTATATTTTTTTGATGGTGTCCATGTGGAACATGGACATATGCATGAGGCGGCCAATAGGTTAGATTCTAAAAAGTTTTTTTTACGCAAAGATGTTGCTGAACCAATATTAAATCTCCCTTTTGGTTCATTATTTTTCGTTGATTTGGTTTTAAAGATTAAACAGGAATATCCACATGTAGATAAAATCAGACCTTTTGAACGGATGATGAGGTGGGCGCTATTTAATGAGTTTAAAATGACGCTGAAATGGGTTCTTAATTTAGGTTTGTTTTTTTTAAGGATACTTTTTGGTCAAGATAATAAAAGAAATTATGGAATCAAGAATTTGACTAAAATTGTTTTAGAGAGTGCTGTTTTTCCGGACCTTTCATCTGCTGCAAAAAAAATATTGGAAGATGATAGAACTCATACCGTAGTATTTGGCCACACCCATGTGTATCAATATCGTCAGTATCAAGATGGGAAAGAGTATTTTAATTCTGGGACATGGACAGATTTGACTTCATTAGATATTTCGACCTTAGGCAAGGTTACCAAAATGACTTATGTATTGATAGAATATCCTGATGATAAAGATCGTCCATTCGGTCGTCTCAAAGAGTGGCATGGGTATCATAAGGTTGAGGCCGATGTGGCGATATCTTAGTCGAGTCATATACTAAGGCCTAAATCTGTTTTATTATTGAACTTTAGAGGACTTCCTGTTGTCTAAATTGATGAATTTAATTAGACTTTTTATATGGTTGATGAACACGACGAAGACAGCTTAGACAAAACTAGCATTATGCCTAGTGAGACTTTAAAGGTAAAGCTAGAAAGCGCTGGGCAAGCTCCTCCTTCTTTTGTCATGCTCGTGGGACCAGCGGAGTCTGTAGGTCGACAGTGGAAAATAGAAGAGTCAGACAGAATTATCGGTCGATCAATAAATTCTCATATATTTGTGGATGATAAAAGTGTGAGCAAGGCTCATTCAAAGATAGTGCTTCACAATGGTGAGGTGGCTATTTTAGATTTGGAGTCTACCAATAAAACTCTTATTAATGGTCATATAATAGAATCTTTAGTTCCTATTATTTTGAAAAATAATGATCAAATAAAGATGGGAAATGTAATTTTTAAATTTTTAGAAAAAGGCAATGTGGAATCATTGTCTGCCGCAGAGGCCTATGACAGAGGAACCAAAGACGCTTTGACTGGTTGTAATAACAAAGGTGCATTGATGTCAAAGGGGGGAGAGTGTTTTAAAAAATCAGATCTTCTGAGTGTTCCCTTCAGTTTGGTTACTTTTGATATAGATCACTTTAAAAAAGTGAATGA
>JAGRAA010000233.1 GCA_020435185.1 Bdellovibrionales bacterium
GGAGAGACTGTGACGATGAACTATGGGTGAGGATAGAAAAACCAATTCATCTCCCTAAAACTCTACAAAGATCAATAAGTTCTTTTTTAACGGGTTTGAGTTTGCCGATAGAGTCTGAGAATTTTACGTTGATCATTTGGTCATTTTGAATACCAACGAAGCTATCACATTTACCATTGAGTAATGCTGAGATAGCAGCCGCTCCCATTCGACTTGCTAATTTTCTATCAAAAGCGCTGGGAGCTCCTCCTCTTTGGACATGTCCTAGAACACAAACCTTTGCATCGAAGCCGGATTTTTTTCGTATGGCCTCTGCGAGATCATAGGCTCTTCCTGGTTTTTGACCCTCTGCTGTGATGAGAATGCTACTTCGTTTTTGTCGTTCTATTCCTTTTTTAATTTGAGAGATAGTAAGGTCTAAATTAGTCGGATTTTCTGGAATTAAAATATCTTCAGCTCCTCCAGCGAGTCCTACTTCGGTGGCTATGAATCCAGAATTTCTACCCATCACCTCTACAATAAATAATCGATCGTGGCTAGTGGCGGTGTCTCTAATTTTATCGATAGACTGCATAGCTGTATTGACTGCTGTATCAAAGCCAATGGTGTACTCTGTTCCGAAGATATCATTATCAATCGTTGCGGGAATTCCAATGACGGGAACTTTGTGTTCGTTATAAAGAGCCTGAGCTCCGGTAAAAGAGCCATCACCACCGATGCACACCAAGGCATCGACTTGAATGTTTTTTAAATTTAAAGCGGCTTGTGATCTGTATTCTGGCTTTAAGAACTCCATACATCGACCTGTCTTTAAAAAGGTTCCTCCTCTTTGGATGATATTAGCCACAGATCCAGCATCTAAGTGTTGCCAATTTTTTTCGAGTAGACCAGAAAAGCCTGATTTTATCCCAAGGACTTCAATATTAGAGTAAAGGGCTGATCTTACCACCGACCTTAAGGCAGCATTCATGCCAGGGGCATCTCCTCCCGAAGTAAGTACAGCGATTTTTTTTAAAGAATGAGAATCAAAAGAAGTCATGAAGAAAAGGTTAATCAATTCATGAAGAAAAAGAAATAAAAAAGGACCAGAAAAATCTGATCCTTTTTTATTTTCTACCTTAAATAAATTCTTAAATTATTTAAGAAGAGCTTTAAAATCTGCTCCAGGACGGAATTTTGGATACCATGCAGCTGGAATTTTAATAGCTTTACCAGTTTGAGGATTTCTTCCTGTTCTAGCTTTTCTTTTGTGTTTAGCAAAAGTACCGAAACCTACTAATTTAACTTCGTCGCCTTTTTTAACTGATTTTTTAATAGTTGAAAGAGTTGCATCAAGCATTCTTTCAGTTTGAGCTTTTGTCATCTCAGTTTCAGCAGCGATTTTTTCGATAAGTTGTGCCTTATTCATGTTGTTCCCCTTTTGGTTAGTTAGGATTGTTATTATTTAAACGCTTACAACTAGCTCTTTTACAAATCCCTTTAAAAAGGGCCACTGGTAAGCATTCAAAGTCGATGTATAAATTGAATCTTTAGTTTGAGTTCAGGTCAACACTAATTTATTGAATCAATTAGTAAATGGCGCATAGCTGCAAGCATTCTGGAGACTATGGTTTAATGGAGATATTGCTCGAGATCAGCATTGTTGCCCGATTCTTCATCAAACTCACTGAGGTCAGTTAAGGGATTGTGAATTATATATCCTTCATCAGCCCATTGGCCCAAGTCAATAATCTGGCATCTTTGAGAACAAAAAGGCCTAAAGGGATTTTTAGGATCATATTCGATTTGCTTTTTACACTGAGGGCAGTTCACTTTTTTACTCATAGGCCCTCAGCTTAATCGCAAAAGATCTTTTAGTAAAGACAGTTTGAATAATTGCAATTGTAAACGGTTCCACTGGCCACTTCGTTTCCTCTAAATTTGATATCCACTTGCATACTGCTTTCGACAAAATTAGAGCTTCTTATATAAATGGCAATAGCACCGTATTCAAAGACTACGCTTTCACCGGCGGCTCCCACCACATAGTTTTTAGATACGTTTAAAAGAGGGAGTGCGACATTTCCTACTGTCCACCAGTTACTATCTGACATGGGTCGCATAAATACGGTACCAAAAGCTGTAGGTTCCAGAACATTGGCTGTGAAATATATCATTAAACGGTTGTCCATTCCTGAGCAATCAATACCTGGTGTGCAGTTGCCGTTATAAAATAATAAGTCTCGGTATTTGTCTTTGTTGGTGACTCGGATATCGCCAGCGGTCCATTTGTAGTTGGCTTGTGGGACCGTTTGGTTTGCAAAGCTGGTCATACAATCAGTATAGGCTTGGCCGGTGTATTGCCGACAGACATCTGCTCCTGGGGTATAAACAGGAGAGCCATTATTGTTTTCGTTTTTATCGCATCCTAAAAATAGGCTGCTGATCAGCGAAAGTAGGAATATGGCTATTATAGATTTCATTTTTGTCTCCTTAAAAGATAAAAATTCACATCTATAAATATACAAAAGATATGCCATCTCATATTGAAACAAGGAGGGTTAATGGATTGAAAGAACTGTATATTTTCTAGCAATGGCCTTATTTTGTCACTTTAATATCATGGATCATGACTTTTGGGCTTAAGTTAATCTATTGATCTCCCGATAAATAGATTATGGTACGTTTTCGGTCATTCACTTCAACATTGATTTTTCTATTATTGCTTTCGGGCTGTAGCCTGAATGGTTCTATGCAAGCTTCCGGCGATCTATTAACCGACCCCGATCCAGTGATCTCTCAAAAGATAGTACAAATCGAAACCAACAGCGCGGGTAGCGGAAGTCTCGTCTCAGATAAAACTCTGTATCCGGGCGATCAAATCACCATTTACGCCATTTTAAGAGATAATGCCTCCAATTATTTGGGTAATGTAGCTGTGGATTGGACTTCTTTTGGTTCATTGGGGACACTTAATATTCAATTAGATGGAAAGTCAGCTATATTCACAGCCTCTAATGTTGGATCTGGTTATATTCAAGCAAAGTATAACGAGTTAACAAGTAAAATGAATCTACAGGTGGTTGCCAATCCCAATCAGGCTCCGTCGGCATCCGATGATCAGTTTTCGATTGTAAAAAACTCTTCAGGAGAAGTTATTTCAGTGATGGCAAATGATACGGATCCTGATGGAGATACTCTTCAGATGCAGTCCTTTACTCAGGGAAGTAATGGAACTGTTACAGATAATATGGATGGAACCTTAACTTATCAGCCGAACTCTGGTTACACGGGCTCCGATAGTTTTCAGTATACTATTCAAGATCCAGACGGAGAAACGTCAACGGCGACGGTTTCTATAAAAGTACTTACGCCATTCACTTGGACGGGAGCGGGTGCTAATGCCTTATGGAGCACCTCCGGCAATTGGTGTGGAGCTATAACAAACGGAGTCTGTGATGGCGGAGCAGCACCTGGTGCCTCTGATATTGCTATTTTAGATGGAACTTGTGCGACCAATTGTTCACCGCAAATTGATTCTGCCATTTCTGTTTCTGGAGTTTTAATAGGGAATGGTTATTCGGGCACGGTTCAACAGATTATTGGAGGGACGCAATCCGAAGTTATCACTATTGGTAGCGATGGTTGGATTCAAAGTTCTGGTAATTTTTTGGGAGGAGATGCGCTTATTGATATAAATGGACCTCTTCAAGTCTCGGGCACAAGTAGTTTTCAATCGACCACTGGTCAGTTGAGTTTAGGTTACGATTCTAATGTGGATGCGACGTTGTTGTTGGTAGAAAACACTTCTAATTTTGCTCACAATAATGGAGAAGTAGCTTTTGTCGGTACTCGTCCTTGGCAATGTGGAACGACTAATTATTTGTTGGATGTTCCGACAACATTTGAACTCTATAATTTGATCTTGCAGGGTAAATACACCGGTTGCGGAGGGGGGAACTCTAATCATTACGTTAAATCAGGGAGTGTAATAAAAGTTTTAGGACAAGCTCAGTATTATAGAGGTAGCTATGGTGGAAACTGGGAGTTTTATGGTGATTTTTTGGTTCAAGGGCCAGAAACTGGAAACCAAACCAGTGGTGGTACAGGTACCTTTATAATTTCAGGCAACTCAAATCAAAGTGTCATAGGAAATTCTGATGCCTCTTTACCTATGTTCGTTATTAATTCAACAGGTGGTACCGTGACGATGACAGGAACTTTACAGTTTGGACATGGGTTTACCTATACAAGTGGAACAGTCGATGCTTCATCGGCTAACTTTTTAGCTAAGGCGTCTAGCAGTCAGAGTTGGACAGTGGGTCCTTTGGTAGTTAATTCGGTTTCTCAAATAGGTAATGGAAGTCTTATCCCTCTTGATCCAATCACCACAAATGACCTTTCTATAAGTAAAGGCACCATATCTGGAGGTCAAATTAATACATTAGGAAATGTTACCGCAAGCCTCGGGACATTAAGCGGAGTTCAGCTTAACTTTAATGGCTCAAGTAATCAGGCTTTAACACAAGCTTCTGGAACTTTTTCAAGTTGTGAAATTAATGTCAATAGTTCTTCGACGGTGACTCTTGGAAGTGCCATAAGCTTAGGCGGGTCGAACTTAACTTTGAATAGTGGATCAATAGTTTCTAATGGATTTGACTTTACAGGGATAGGGACTCTCGGTATGCAAGGAGGCACTTTCACCAAGACCACTGAAAATGTTTCTTACTCAAGCTGCACAGGATCACCTTGTCCGCCGTAAGAATGAGGCCTGCTTAAAACCCGCAAAAATCATCAAGATTTTACCTCGACATTTATCCAGCTTCCAAAGCGAAAATTTAAATCTCCTCTATCTTTGTACCTAAAAACTAGACTCAGATCCCGTCAAAAACCCAACACAAAGATCCGTTTAATACCTTAATCCTAAGACGTATTTCTAATGACGAAGTCTAGGTTTAACAAAGGATATTCGGGTGAAAGTATTAATAGTGCCTCTGTTTTTTATGGTTGTATTAATGGGGTGTGGGAAAGTCCAGTTTGCTAGTTCAGATGAATATATTCAGTCTCTAAAAGTTTCTAACCCTCAGGTTATTATTAATGACGACAAAGCCTTTACTAACCAACAAAGCGTTAGGCTCCATCTACAAGTGGTCAATGCTACTGAGATGTATATCACAAATGACCCCAGTTGTGAGACCGGTGGTGAATGGCAGCCTTTTGTTGAAGCTCGTGATTGGGACTTATCTGAACTTAATCAAGAGGTCAGTGTTTATGCAAAATTTAGACGCAATGAAAAATATGAATCTGAGTGTGTAACTGATAGTATTATTCACGATGATATTCCCCCCACTCTGAATTTGGTAGAAACTCCAGAGGTACTCAATGGTTTAAAGTCAGTGAGAGTCGGTTTTATGACTACTGATGAAAACTCTGGTTTAGATAAGTCTCTTTGTGGTTTAGATCAAAATGCTCTTCAGTACTGTTCTGAGCATATCGAAGTCTCGGTCAACGAAGGTTATCATAGTGTAAGTGTAAAATCTTGGGATAAAGCAGGTAACGGATCTGAGATTAAAATCACTCAATGGTACTCTGATCAAACCGGACCAGATGTAAAACTCATTCAAGTTCCGAAAGCTTATGACAATCAAAAGAACCAGGTACTTCTCTTTGAAGCGAATGATCATAGTGGTGTTCAAAACTATGAATGTTCCCTTAATGGAAGTCCTTGGCAATCTTGTCGAGAAAATCATTTTTTAAGTAATTTGCCAGAAGGGGCCAATGTTTTTTATGTTCGTGCTCAAGACAAAGTGGGAAATTGGTCTCTTCCCGTCAATGCCTCTTGGGTTTCTGATTTTACTCCTCCTCAAGTGGAATGGTTATTTAAGCCTGAGGATTTTTCGAGCTTAAAGAAAGAACGATTGAGCTTTCGGGGAGTGGATCAACTTTCTCCCTCTTATTATTATTGCAGTATTGATATAGAAGCCTTTCAACGTTGTGAACCAAAAGAATTCTACAGTAAAGAGCTTGTTGAAGGAAATCATCAATATAGGATTTACGGAGTGGACGAAGCTGGAAATCAATCTAAGCTAATGGAAACAAAATGGCTAACGGATTTTACTCCTCCTATTTTAGCTAACCTCTCTTTACCACAGCATATGACCAATAAAACGGATGGAGTGATTCAATTTCAGGTCGAAGACAAATGGACTCATGTAGCGTCAATACGATGCTCTATTAATGGACAGACTTTTCCGTGCTCGACAAAGACTAACGAAACTCTCTCTCACCAAACCATTGGTGTGAAAAACTTAAATATTGAAGCCGTAGACAGAGTGGGCAATATTTTAAGAGAAAACTTAAAGTTTACCGTTTATCAAGAAGTCACAAAAGAGACTGAAGATCTGGATATTACCGATCATGGTGAGCTGGATTTGTTATTTGTGATGGACAATTCAGGGTCCATGGATGATGAGCAAGAGAAAATGTCAAAACGGTTTTCTTCATTTCTTCCGTATCTTGAAGACATCAATTGGCATATTGCGATTACGACAACGGATTTAAGAGAAAAAGATAAAGACTATCAAGATGGCCAATTGGTCCATTTTGGAGAGACTCAACATCGATGGATAGAACCTTCTATGGGATTTTCAGTAGCTAATGATCTGTTTAAGTCTACAATCCAAAGAAAAGAAAATGGGTCCGATACAGAAAGTGGAGTGGGTGCAAGCTACAGAGTATTAGAGAGGTTCGCTAACGGAGAGAGTCCACATACAGGCTTTTTTAGAGATAAAGCAAATTTTAATATCGTTGTTGTGAGTGATGAAGATGAATCTATCAATGAGTTTAAGAAAAACCCAGGCCGGTTGGTTGATTCTGTGGCCAAGCTTTGGCCAGGAAAAGACTTTAGTTTTCATTCTATAGTGGTGAATGAAGGGGATGATGATTGTAAAGACACCTTTGGCCACCGTGTAGGAAAGACCTATGAATGGCTCAGCGATCGAACGAATGGGGTAAAGGCGAGTGTTTGTTCTAAAGACTATGCAGAACCATTGAGTCACATCGGCGATAAAATAAGAAATGCCTTTAGAACCATAAAATTAAAATGTCCTCCTGTAGATAGAGATGGGGATGGGGTAATCGATATAGAAGTAAATAGAAGCGACTTTCCCAAATATACCGTCAATGGCAGCCAATTGGTTTTAGAAGAGCTTATTCCTTTAGGAAAGTATCAGATTCAGTATTATTGTGCCGTTGATTAAAAGGTAACAGTTCCCTATTCACCTTGCGCTATGTCGACGCATCGACATAGCGCAAGGTGAATAGG
>JAGRAA010000234.1 GCA_020435185.1 Bdellovibrionales bacterium
AACCGCTAAAGAAAAAAAATTTAAATCTGTAATAATTAAGTTGTAAGTAAATGATTCCTAAATTAAAAAAATATTAGCTGTAGAGACCAGTTGTGACGATACTTCAATAGCTATAGTGGATTTTAATGGCTATGTTCATGGTGTAGAAACGGCTAATCAAGATAAGCAGCATAAACCTTTTGGTGGAGTAGTGCCTGAAATTGCAGGAAGAAATCACACTGATAATATTCTCCCGTTGATAGAGAAGCTTTTGAATAAAACCAATTGCGGTTGGGATGACCTCGATGGTTTGGTAGTTACAAATAGACCAGGGCTGGTGGGCTCTTTATTAGTAGGGGTTATTACAGTTAAAACTTTGGCGTTGGCTTTGAATAAACCCTTCGTGGCGGTTAATCATTTAGAGGGCCACTTATTGGCTCCATTTTTAAAAGATGAGGACTTTGCGCCTCCTAAAGACTTTGCTTATCCTTTTGTGGCCTTAGCGGTAAGCGGAGGACATAGTCATCTTTATAATGTGTTAGGGCTAGGCAAGTACAAAATTTTAGGAAAGACTCTGGATGACGCTGCAGGGGAGGCGTTTGATAAATTTGCAAAGCTATTGGGATTAGGGTTTCCTGGTGGAGTAAAAATTGATCAAAAGTCCAAAGAAGGAAATCATCAGGCCATTAAGTTTCCGATTGGTTTAGAGAAATCTGAAGATTTTAACTTTAGCTTTTCAGGATTGAAGTCATTTGCTCAGCGCTACGTAGAAAATTTATCTGCAGAAGACGTGGAGAACAAACTGAATGATTTATGTGCCTCTTATCAAGAAGCTATAGTAGACGCTCTGATGCTGAAGTTGAATAAAGCGGTGGAGTTTTTAAATGCAGAGAGAGCTGTCATTACAGGAGGCGTAAGCGCTAACTCGAGATTAAGGGCACGCGCTGAAGAATGGGCTCAAAAAAAAGGTATTCAAATAGTGGTTCCTCCCATTAGATATTGTACTGATAATGCAGCAATGATTGGATATGTGGGGATTCAAAAATTAAACTCTGGTCTTCGTTCTGATTTTAATGAAGGGCCAAGTTCTAATGTTTATGATGAGGACTTTTTGAATTGAATGAAAAAGAACGACTGCATAGATTGTTGCATGAACTTAATATCAAACCAGATAAAAAGTATGGTCAAAATTTTCTAATTAGTGATCAGGCTATTTCAAAAATTGTGGAAGCTGCGCGAGAGTTTCAACCGCAGCAATTGATAGAGATAGGGCCGGGGCTTGGAGCTTTGACGTTGTTTTTGTTGAACGAGAAAGCCCCTTTAACGGTAGTTGAGTTAGATCCAAAACTGGCGGACTATTGGAGGCCTCAATTAGAAGATAGGGCAGAATTGATTTTAAATGATGCCTTGAAAATTAATTGGGACGATATAGACAATAAGATTGAATCAGTATTGGTGAGTAACCTTCCTTATGAAATTTCTAGCAGTATTGTCGTGGATAGATCTACAGATAAAATATTGTTAAAAGGAATGGTATTGATGTTCCAAAGGGAAGTGGCGCAAAGAATTACGGCCACCCCTAACTCTAAAGACTATGGGGTTTTAAGTGTTATTGCACAGATATCGTGGAATATTAAGAAAGTCGTATCGTTAGGTCCAGGGGCGTTTTTTCCACCACCAAAGGTACATAGTCAGGTTTTAAAGTTTGAACCGAAGGCGAGTGAGGTCGAAAATAAAGTAAAATTTTTAAAATTTATTAAAAGCTGTTTTGCCCAACGAAGAAAGGTTATTAATAAAAGCATACAGGGGTATTTGGCGAGTATTCGAAGGCCTGAAAAATGGGACGAGGTAGAGAAACTTTTTTCTAAAAACTCTAGAGCTGAACAAATATCCGTGCAAACATACGTTGAAATGTATAATTTAATTTGGGAAGAAAATTAAATTATAAAAATATTTGGGAACTTAAAATTCATGGGAATTAAAATCATTGCTGAAAATAAAAAAGCCCGCTTTGATTACTCTATTGTAGACACAATGGAGGTAGGGTTAGTTTTGACAGGCAGTGAAGTCAAGTCTCTAAGAAGTGGTCAAATTACACTAAAAGATAGTTATATAAGTTTTAAAGGGAACGAAGCTTTTTTACAAAACGCTCATATTAGTGAGTATAAAGCGAGCAGCTATAATAACCATGATCCTGAACGATTACGAAAAGTCCTTATGCATAGAATGGAGTTGGATCGCCTATTTGCGAATATACGAGAGCAAGGTCTTAGCGTTGTCCCATTGAAGCTTTATTTTAAAAAGGGAAGGGTGAAAATGGAAATTGGCCTCGCAAAAGGTAAGAAAAAGGGCGACAAAAGAGAGGCCGCAAAGTCAAAATCGATAAAAAAAGAAATCGCACAAACATTAAAAAAATCTCGATGAGATTATATAGGAGCCTTTAAGAAGCCTGATTTTCTTTGTCTTTTTTTAATTCTTGTTCATGAATTTTAATCACCGGACAACTTTGATCTCCCATGCGCTCGGTTTTATAAGCAAGATTGAGTTGAGCTTGTTTTTCGGTAATGAGACTCTTCCATGCTCGATAAGATTCTCTGTCTGAAAGATTTACCTGTATTTCATTGAGAAGATCGATATCTTTTTTGATCTGGTGTCTAAAAGATTGATAAAAATAATTATAGGAATCAACAAGATCTTGAAATTCATCATTTTCTCTTACTTTCACAGGTCTTTGCGACCAAATCCCCCGACTTAAAAATTTTAAATGATTTTTAATGACCTTAATCGGCCCGACAATTTGCGAAGTGAGTTTCATGCTAATAAAAGTAAAAAAGCAAAGCACACCAAGGAAAGTGGCTATAATAATTAAGTTAATTTGTTGAGCCTCTCTGTTGATGTGTTCAACAAGATTGGGGGAGTAGAGATAAGCCAAGTTTTCAAAAATTTCAAAATTCTGCTGCGTATAAATCCAGATGGGAGTGAGAAGAAGGGCCATGCCTACAAAGGTAGCCCCAACGACAAAGAATATATATTTAACCTGAAAATCTTTATCAATAAAGAGAGTTGTCTTTGAATTGTAAAAGCTTGGTCTATTTGGCTGACCAATTTGCCTTCTTTGCCACATAATTAAATTATATCTATCGTTGTCATATCAATAAAGCTCTTCTACAATTTATCTATGAAGTTTTATCTAAAGTCAGACGGCAAAATATTCCGAGTAAACGCAATACTTTCGTATCTCATGATTTGTGTTTGCATCATTTATTCTCTTGGATGCTCTCAAATTAAAACTAAAGAGAGGGAGGAACTTTCTTCCTCGGAAGATAGTCCAGAAAAAGAGTATTCGATTAAAGCAGATCGTGAAGAGATCAAAGAGCTGCGAAAAGACATCCCGAAAGACAAGCAAGACACCAATGATGAACTAGCTTTTGTTTTAAATTTAACTAGATCCGGAAAAGAGGACCCGAATAAGGTGAGAAGTCGGTTTGATGCTGAGTTGAGAAAGGTAAGAAATCGATTTAGAGATGATCAAAGAAAAACAAGAGAAAATTATACTAAAGAAGAAAGAGATCGGCGTTCTGATTTTTTAAAAAAGTTGAATAAAGAACGAGATGATTTTAAATCTGATAAGAATACAAGAGAAGAAAATAAAGAATTTTATAAAGAACAAGATTCAAAAAGAAAAGAATTCTTTGCCAAAGAACGAGACAAAAGAAAGGAGTTTGAGGCGGAGATGAATACTCGTTCAAAAGATTTTAATGCTTATATTAAAGATAAAAGAGGAGAGTTTAATCAAATTCTAAAAGATTATCGTGAGCAAAAGCGAGAAGAAAAAAGAATTCGGCAAGAGCAAGAAAGAGAAAAAAAAAAAAAAAAAATGGAAGAGGCAAGAAGTCGAAGTCGAAGGCGAGGCCAAGGCTATCAAAGTCAGAGTGCTGTTTCGAACAATCCGGCTTTAAAAGAATTCGATGATATGAAAAATGTTCCAGGGAGAGTTCTTTCTCCTGATGAAGAATAAAACTTTTTATTTTTCAATTTCACATTGGCAAGTTACATGGGTTACTTACTCACCAAAAAGTGACAAAACTGGTCCACTTCCATGTATTAAATTTTTTATTTTTACTGCTCAGATTTAAACTACAACAGTGAATTCTTTTTATTTCATAATGTATTAATTTTTTTCGTGAGTATTTTCAAAGTGTTCGCCTGTTGGCATTGAGAAGTGGCATTTCTTTCGCTTAAGAAACTCCTAAAGAATGAAAACAAACACTAGGTTGTGATCCTAGGGGTTTTATACAGAAATGTATAAATAAAGGAGATTCTATGAAAAAGCCCC
>JAGRAA010000235.1 GCA_020435185.1 Bdellovibrionales bacterium
CGTGAAGATCCGATAATTTTAATTCGGCCTCATCAATCCGCGAAAAACTTCTCAAACCCAAAACAATTTCTTTAGTTCTTCGAGAACCATCCTCACAAGACTTTATAAGCTTTGGTAAGTCTTGAGTAAGATAATCAAAATCTATATCCTCTTTTAACTGTTTTATTTTTTTTGGATTTTTTTCTATTTCATTAATTAGTTTTATGAGGCTTTCACTGTATTCTTTAAGATGAACCATATTACTATTGATAAATCCAATTGGATTATTCAATTCGTGTGCCACCCCAGCTACAAGTTGGCCTAAACTTGCCATCTTTTCTGAATGCACAAGTTGAATTTGAGTGTCTTTAATCTTTTGATTTGCCTCTTCTAGTTCACCGATATTTTTTTTCAGTATTTGTTGTGAGTAAAACAACTCCTTTGCCATTTCATTAAAACTTTTAGTTAAAAGCCCTAGTTCATTCTCAACCTCTACAGGGATTTCAATATAGTCTGAATTTAAATCTATATTTTGAATGGCATCCAGTAGACTATATAAAGGCTTTAAGATTAGTCTTGAAATAATAAAAGACAGTACAAAAAGTAAAATCAAAATGGCAGCAAACATAGAAAACAGAGCCCAACTTATGCTGTCCAATGTTTTTTCAGATTGTGTATTAGAAGCACCAACCCCAAAGACAACCTGTTGGTCGCCCCAAGAAATATCAGAGAATAGAAAACTAAAATTCTCTCCATTGCCTAATTCTACTTTATTAAAACTTTTTCCCTCTAAATAAAGCTGTTTTAGGTACTTGGGAGTCAACATAGAAAGCTGATTCCCACTGTAAAGAAAATTATTTTTGTCAAAAATAACCAATTCTACATTGAGTTTCGATTTAATATCGTCAAAGAATTTTTTATTTAACTCAACGACCTCCTCTAAATAACCTAATAGACGACCTTTATCTGTCACAATTCTTGTAAAAGAAATGAGTTGAAGAGAGTTATCTTTAGAAAAATCTATATATTTTCGATTAGCAGAAGTGTCTTCAAATTTTTCTAAAAACTCTTTTGGTAAAAAATAATCCCCTTTTTCTAAACTTTCATCTCTGTAGATTTTTCCTTCACTGTTTTGACTTAAAGAAACGATCAATCCACCCGTTCGATTATAAATAGTAAGCTTGTGAACTATGACTGTTGAGTTCATCCATTGCATCGCACTCTCTACAATTTGTCTTTTTAGATTTCTATAGAGATAATATTTTAACCCCTTTTGACTAGCGTGCCGCCGAGAAGAGCGAGATAGAGTTATTTCTAAATCTTGAAAAACACGTATTATTTCTCTTTTATTTCCTTCAAGCTTTTGTAATACAACATTTTCTAAAGAGTGCTTATAAGCCTGCAAGGAGTAAATGGTAACTACGGCAATGGGAACTATAGAAAAAAACAGGAACCATGTTACTAAGATTGTTCTTAGACTTTTTTGAGGTTTTTTTCTATGCCTTGTCAAACCTTCTCCCTCTTTTTCTAATTTACAACATCTTCGCTTAACTTTAGTTTTCTTGTGTCTCGGCAGGCTCTTCTTTTATATCTTCACCAACTGGTCGATTCGACTCAGACCCAACTGGTCGATTCAACTCAGACCCAATTGGTTCTTCAACTTGCCCTTCTCCTTCTTGAGAGTTTTCTATATCAGGAGTGTCTTGACCATCTTTAACCTCTTCGTCAGAGATTTCTTCTGCATCTTCTAATATTTCTTGTTTATCAGAGGCACTCTCTTGATTTGTATTATTTGCGCCAGAAATATTGGAGTCTCTAGAAACAGAGGAATGATCAGGCTTTATCAACATAATAAATCTTAATTTACCATCGGGCATTATTCTTGGATGAATGAGTTTTCTTAAATTTGCCTGACCATATTGCCTTACAAACAAAGCAAAGTTATCTAATTGTTTTTCAGGTAAGATAAAATGGAAATAACTACTACCATCTGATTTTTTCCAACCAAGTCTAACTCGCCCAGCTTTTCTTCCACCTAATTCAATGATCTTCTTTCTCACGGATTCGGTAATATCATCTACACGAGCTACCTGTAGACCCATTCTATATAAATATCCATGGGTTGGTTTGTCTGCCTCTGGCTTTGTTTTACTGCTTTCACTATTTATATTTTGTTTGGCAACACTCTGAACAGATTCATCAGCTTTAGGTTGTTGCTTCTCTGCCTTAACTTCCACAGTATTTTGCTTTTTATCAGGGTCATCTTTTATTTTTTCTTCTTTAGCCAGGCTCTCTTCATTAGGTTCTGGATGCACTCCCAAGTTTTCTGGAGGATTTTCTTCGTGCCCATACTCAAGTTGAGACTGAGAATAGTCATTGTGGCTAAGCACATCGTTTTGATCAATTTTTGTTTTTTCCTCTGCCTGTTGATTATCCAGTGTCTCTTCATGAAGGATAAAATTATTAGAATCTATTTTTAAAATAATTTTATCCCACGGAATAAATATAACAATAGCTGCCACGATAAGAGACACCACACCCGCCTCAACAGCCCATTTTAGAGGATTAGATCTCTTTCCCCACTGTAACTTTTCAGAAACCGCCTGGGACCAGCTCTTTTTTAACTCAATATTCGACAATAAGTGATCTGCCAGTTCAGTCTTAGACAAAGCTTCTAAGTAATTTAAACTATTCTTTACTCCATCAACTTCTTCACGAAACTCTTCATCTTCTTGAATAAAGTCTTCAAAGGCTTTTTTTCGGACAGGATCAATTTCGTTTGAGAGATAATCATAAATCATCTCTTGACCCATAAATTGACTTAGTTTTCTCTTCTTATAAGTCATCTCACTAATTCCTTACCTGAAGAGAGGCTAACTTTCTGAGACCTCTATTTATTCTATGTCTAACCGTACCTTTCGAAACACCAAATCCATGAGCTATATTTTGTTCTTTAAATTTTAAAATTAAAGAACAGACGACAGCCAAATATTCATCACTATTTGATTCTTTTAGAAATTGCCGCCACCAACCTAAGCTAACATCATCGTACAGTTTCCAACTCGTTTCATGAGACAAGCTGAACCTTTCGTTCGCTTTCTTGAATATATATCGATTCCAATTTTTATTTAAAAAATATATAAGAGTGGATTCAATCTCATCGGCTGAAGCCTCTGAAGTGTTTTTTAAACGCTTTTGGCATTGACGAATAGATTGTTTAGCTGCTTTTAAAGATGTACCTTCGTCATTAAACGTAAAAAAGTAAAACAATATAGCTTTTCTAAGCAGCTCTTCATTTAACATTATAGAACAATTAGTCCACGGTTAATTGTTTGAGCAAATCCAATTCATCTAAAACTTTTCCAGAGCCCATAACAACACAAGAAAGAGGATCTTCTGCTATTGAAACAGGAATTCCGGTTCTTTCTCTTAGCAAAACATCTAAGTTAGCTAATTTAGCGCCTCCGCCAGTTAAAATAATTCCGTTGTCTACAATATCAGACGCTAATTCTGGAGGAGTTTTTTCTAAGGCCGTTCTTACAGCATCTACCACTTCACTTAATGGATCCATTAAAGCATCATTTACTTGTGAACTTGTAATCTCTATTGTTTTAGGAGCACCAGCAACCAAATCTCTCCCTTTTATCTCCATGCTACATTCATCTTCATAAGGATAAGCATTTCCAATAGATATTTTGATAGACTCAGCAGTTCTTTCTCCAATAAGTAAATTAAATTGACGTCTTACATAGTTCACTAATGCTTCATCGAAACGATCGCCAGCTACTTTAATAGACTTACAATATACAATGCCGCCTAGAGAAATTACAGCCACACCAGTGGTTCCACCACCCATATCAACAACCATGTTTCCTGTTGGCTCTGTAATCGGGAGACCTGCTCCTATTGCTGCCGCCATGGGCTCTTCTATAAGATAAACTTCTCTCGCTCCTGCAGAGTTTGCAGCTTCTTTTACTGCTCTCTTCTCAACTTGAGTAATTCCGTAAGGCACACAAATAATAATTCTAGGTCGAATAAAACTTTTTTTCGTTTGAGTGGATTTAGAGATAAAGTATTTTAACATCGATTGGGTGACTTCAAAGTCTGCGATCACACCATCTTTTATCGGTCGAATAGCCACTATACTTCCGGGTGTACGACCCAGCATCTCTTTGGCTTCTTTACCAACAGCTAACACTTTATTTTGTCCGCTAAAATTCTTCTGAACAGCAACAACAGAGGGCTCATCCAATATGATCCCACGACCTTTAGCATAAACTAAAGTGTTTGCTGTCCCTAAGTCTATGGCTATATCGTTTGAGAAATATTCGGCAAATTTATTTAAAAAACTCATTATAACTCGCTTTTCGAAAAGGGTAGTAAAATTCTAAATGGCTTGATTTCACTAGTCAATCTGGGCTGTTACAAGTTTTGCACGGAACCCTTTGTGCGCCAACCCATTTCGTACTGTATGTGACGCTTAAGGTCGGCAAAAGCTTGTTCATAACTCAAAGACTGCGAGCCCTCCCTCTCACAATAATGCTTAAAAAGTGGGCTAAAATAATTCAATCCATAATCTCTGTGAGACAACAATAAAGGCGTTCTTCGCAAATAAAAGTCTTTTAAACTCATACACATAGTTGTATTCAAAGCATGCTCTAACTCACAAAGCCAAACCCGTAAATCTTCATTCTCTTCTTTAATATTTTGAGAGATTTTTAAAAGCACTAACGCCTCAGCTCCATGTCTTTGGATAAATCTTTCAATGGCTGATTTTGAAAACCCATACTCCTGTGCCAAGCTCTCCGCCCTGCGGTACATTTCAAAAATGCCTTCTTTTGTAGCCAAAGGGTTCAAAGGGACGATGGTTTCCGACACGGTCAGCTTAGATCTAAATTCAAAAGAAAAGTCCTCCAGGATAGAGTCCACAGCCTGTTCAGCAATTAATCTATAGGTTGTGTATTTCCCTCCTGCCACATAAGTGAAGTGCCTCTTTTTATCCGTCTTTATCGTATGTTCACGGCTAGTTTTTCCCTCGCTCGCCGCTCCATCATCAACAAGTGGTCGTACTCCTGAATAGCTCGAGATAATCTTTTCTTCTGTAACTTGGACTCCGGGGAAGTAGTCATTGATGACATTCAACAGATACTCAACGTCCTTTCGTTCCGTTTTAATAGAAGAAGGATCTTCTTTAAAATCTGTGTCCGTCGTCCCAACAATCACCATTTCATTTCTAGGAATTGCAAACACAATCCTTTGTTCTGCAGCCATGACCACCGCACAAGGAATTTGAAAGTCTTCTTTAGAAAAAGTAAGATGGACACCTTTAGAAGGGCGCATAATGGGTTTCCAATCAGAATAAACTTTATTGCCTATTTGATCTGTCCATGGTCCGACAGTAGAAACAATATGTCGTGCTTTAACATTAAATTTACTGTCACTCATTAGATCTACACATTCAAAACCTGTCAATTCACCTTGGTCATTTACTAACGGCTGTTTTGCGCTCACATAGTTGACGGCAACGGCACCTGCTTCATTTGCAGATCTCAAAGTTTCTATGACCAAACGGTCGTCATCCATATAAGCATCAGAGTATTCAAAAGCTCCGTTCAATAACGTTGGCTTTAGCACAGGGACTCTTTGAATAGCCTCTTGAGAACTATAATAACAATGCATTTTTGGAGTATCAAAAAGTGCTAGCACATCATATAGCCACATACCTAGGCCCATTTTAAAAGGGCCTACTCGACCAGTCTTGTAAAGCGGAACAAGAAACCTCAACGGATGCACTAAATGCGGAGCAATCTCAAACAGTTTCGCACGCTCAGAGAGCGCCTCAAAAACCAAATGGAAATCTAAATTTTCTAAATACCTAAGACCTCCATGAATAAGCTTGCTGGATCTCGAGCTTGTGCCTGAAGCAAAATCATTCATCTCTACAAGAGCTACCGTTAAACCTCTTGAAGCTGCATCCCTAGCTATTCCAGCTCCATTGATCCCTCCGCCTATAATTAACAAATCAAAGACTTGATCCGAAAGATTTTTTATATTTTTCTGCCTTGTCTCTGCGGAAAACTCTTTATTCACAAAAAAACCAATCTCGCTCTTGCGCCAACGACATCAATTCATGTTCTGTTGCATAGTTTTTATGATCGATCGAGGCTTTTGCAATGACCAACCGAACATCAGAACTAAACTCCAACAAATGCAAATCTCCCATTGTATTGCCTGAACAAAAAACAGGTTTTCTCCCGTTTAACCTATTTTGAAGAGCCAACATTTTACCTTCTTTCCAGGTGATCGGGCCACGCTGCTCATCGGTTAAAAGATTCTCTCTCACCTCGACATCCACACCGAGAACATGATCAAAATCTATTCCGAGCATTTCAGCAGCTCCAGCAACGGCATAACGAATCGACGCCGTCACAACGAAAACTTCGATTTGATGTTCATGAAAGAAGTCTACGAGTTCTTTTTGAAAAGAAATAAAGGGAACTTCGGTTTTTTTAGCACATTCTCTCGACCAGTTCAGCATTTGCTCTGGAGAGACTCCTTTATTGATCTGCGCCAACCAAAGGTAAGCAGTCTGTGGAGAATGTGTTTTAAAAAGACTAAAGTAATGAGCAAAAGCATCTTTGCGAAGACCAGGCAATAAGTTGTTTTCTATTTGATATTCAAAAAAAACTTCTCCCATATCGATTTCCCAAAGGGTTCCGTCGGCATCAAATGCAGCAACAGGAGTGGCGCCTCGCTCAACGGATCGAATAACCCGCTTTTTAACTTCTTCTATGTCAAACAAAGGCATTAGCTCTTACTTCCAATAATAGTTTCTAAATCAGAAACTTCTTTGGGAGCCTTCAACGTAAGGTTTTCATGACCCTCTGGAGTAACCAGTATATTATCTTCGATACGAATACCTATACCCTTTAACTCTTCTGGAGCAAACGAATCATCTAATGGAATGTAAATTCCCGGTTCTATTGTAAACACCATACCGGGCTCTAATTTTCTTGATTCGTCTTTGATTTTATATTTTCCAGCATCGTGAACATCAGATCCCAACCAATGTCCTATTCCATGAGGATAATACTTTCTATACGCCTGTTGAGTGATGAGTTCTTTAACATTACCCTTTAACAAATTTTCTTCTACCATAAGCTCGGTCAACTGCTCTATAGCCGTATCACCTATTTCTTTAAGAGTCATTCCTGGCTTAACCATCTCTATCAATGATTTTTGTATCTGCAAAACAGAATCATAAAGACGCACTTGGTGTCGAGTAAAACGACCATTGACCGGATAGGTACGGGTTACATCACCAGTATAATAATTGTACTCTGCTCCAGCATCTACCAAAAACAGGTCTCCCTCTTGGCAAATCATATCATTAAAAACATAGTGCAAAGTCGTTGCATTGGGGCCTGTGGCCATAATCGATCCATACCCCTCTCTTTGCGCTCCTCTTTGCATGATTTCTTTTAAAAACAATCCATGTAAAAACTTTTCACCCACACCAACATGCATAGACTTCATTAATTCAATGTGGGCTTCGCAAGAAATATCGGCCGCTTTACGAAGAGCATCGATTTCAAATTCTGATTTTATTATTCTCATTTCTCCAAGAGCCGTATAAGGATCTTTAATGATCATATTCCCTTTTCCAGAACGTCCTGAACGAAAACGAACCTCTGTAACTATTCTCTTAACAATTTCATCATCCTCTTCAGAATGGAATAAAGAATAATATAAAACGTCCCGATCCACTAACAAAGAAGGCATCACTGATTCTAAATCCTTTAGAGAGTAGGTGCTATCCACCTTGAACTCTACACGGGTGTCATGAACACCATACCTAAAACCATCCCATGTTTCTCTTTCGGGATCTTTGTCTCTTACGAATAATGTCGTTTCTTTTTCTGCATTTGGTCTGTATAAAAAAACTGAATCCGGTTCTTCAAAACCCGTTAGGTAATAAAAATTAGTATCCTGACGAAAAGGATAGTGTACATCATGGTTACGTAACTTTTCACGGTTAGCAAAAACAAGAACAGCGGTTCTACTAAGATCCTCTCCGCATTCTTGCAAATATTTTTTTAACTTAATTTTTCGGCTTTTAATCTCATTAAAATTGGCCATAGGTTTTCTCATGAGCACTCCTAAAACTTTATTTTAAAAATCATACTTTTTAAGCAACTTAGAGGCTACATGCTTACCTGCACGTTGACCTGCCATAATAATAGGGCCTGCTTTATCGAAAGATAATATATCATAGTGATTGACGACCACACTAATTATTTCAACGTTTTGTTCTTTCGCAAGCTCAGTAACCTGCTGATTTAAACTATTTCTTATTTCTTGCCATAAAATTCTCGTGCTCGGAGGAAGATTCGCTTTTTTAGGTAATAGGTCGCCTCCTCCCAAGACATGACTTATCAATATCACTTGAGCTCCTTGATTCTTTAAACGTCGTACCGCATCCTTTAAATTAGACGCCGAGGACACCCAATCTGATTCAGACTCGAAATAAGGGGCATAAGTCAAACAACGTGACAACACAGCTCCGAGTTTTCCTCGACTTACCCATTTAACGTACCCACTGGTCATAGAAAGGCTGGGACATTGAAACTCCATTGAGAAGTCCTCAACAAGTGCGTTTTTACTAATACCGAATTGATCTGTAAACTTCTGAACCCGAACTCTCTCCAAGCCAGACCCAAATAAGCCCGAATTGTTTTTAAGTTCAAACTCCCCGATCTTATTGATCCTCCATTCTAATTCCCTAGATTTAGGAGATTGTGCATAAATTGCCCCTACCAATGCGCCCCACTCTATCCCAATAATCATATCTAAATTAATTCCAGAAGATTCTAAACCAGAAATCACACCTGCATGTGCAAAAGTTCTTGCTCCACCAGGGCCCAAAATAAGACCCACCTTAGGAGAACTCAAAACGTGGGAAACCGGCTTTTCTTCTACATCTGCCTTTTGGTCTACGACTTGCTCTTGCAAGGGAGCTTCGGGCGCTGAAGTATCCACATGAGTGATCTCCTCTACTTCTTGTTGAGTTTTTAAAGACTGACAACCTAAAAATACTAACGCATAAAATATTAAAAAAATGACTTTTTTATTCGGTCGCTTTTTTTGCCCATAAGAAAAATTCTTTATTGCCATTTTTACCCTCTATTTTAGATTCAATGTATTTTAATACCTTAAGGTTATTTTTAAAACAATGGCTTTTAATTTTAGATTCAACCAGTTCATAGTCCTGTACATGAGCAACAACTCCATTTTTATTTAATGCCTGTTTATCTAATTCGAATTGAGGTTTTACCAAAGAGAGAATACAACCATTTGGCTTTAAAAAAACCAATAGCTCATTTAAAATTAACGTAATAGAAATAAAAGAAACATCCATAACTATAAGATCCATAGTTCTATGAAATTTAAAAAACTCCCCTTGTGAACCCAATTGGCGAGCATTGAGACCTTCAAAAAACAGGACTTGAGAGTGGTTTCTTAAAGATTCTGAAAGCTGGTCATGCCCAACATCAACACCCACTACTTGT
Organism: Bdellovibrionales bacterium; assembly: GCA_020435185.1. GTDB lineage: Bacteria > Bdellovibrionota > Bdellovibrionia > Bdellovibrionales > UBA1609 > JAGRAA01. The sequence goes on from JAGRAA010000235.1 coordinate 9,549, forward strand.
TCAGCCCCCTTTTGTAAAAGGCAATCGGTAAACCCACCGGTAGATTGACCCACATCTAAAACATTTAACCCTTTGACGTTAATTTCTAATTGCTCAAGAGCACCCTCAAGTTTTAGCCCAGCCCGAGAGACGTATTTATTTAAAGAAGATTTTTTTATTTGAATCCAATGAGGAAAAGCTTTTAATTTTTCGACATCCATCTTTTGGCTGGAATTTTTGACAACGACCCAAGAGTGAGTTTGCTCTTGATAAACAAAAACCTCTCCGGCCTTAATCAAGGCTTGAGCCAAAGTTCTAGAAGAAACTAAATTGAGATGCACTAATGCTTGATCAGCCCTCATTGAAAAATTGATTAACTCTGTCTTGGTTAAATTGAGCGATTTCCCTCAAAGCCCTTCCTTTTTCTCCAAAGGAACCGACAATTTCAATAGATTCTTGGGTCAACTCCTGTAAATACTTCGAAGTCTTAGATAAGCCCAATAAATTAACCATATTGGTAGGCTCCGGATTTTTTTCATCGTAATCATCTATATCATCGGCCAACTGAAAAGCCAGACCCAAACATTCTCCAAATCGAGTCATATTCTTTTTCATCACATCAGAAACTTGACCACAAATAGCGGCTCCTTCAGAAGCTGCTGTAATTAACGCTCCCGTTTTAAGTTTATGAAGAAGCTCCATTTGATCTTTGCTAAAATCTTGAGAATCATCGATGTCCATCATCTGCCCAGCAATCATGCCTTCGACTCCGCTTGCTCGACCCAAACACTCGACCAATTGACAAGCGATCTCAGGACGAGAAGAATACGATCTAGATAAATTCAAAAAAGCCTCAGTGAGCAGACTGTCTCCCGCCAACAACGCAATGGCCTCGCCGTATTGAATATGATTCGTTGGACGACCCCTTCTTTCGTTATCATCATCCATGCAAGGAAGATCATCATGAATGAGAGAATACGTATGTATAAACTCTAAACTCAAACCAAAGGGAATAACTTGTTTTAAATCTATCTCTAAAGCCTCAGCAACCAACAAACTTAACACTGGACGAAAGCGTTTTCCAGGAGACAGAAGGGAATAATTAATACTTTCATACAGTCTTTTAATGCTTTGAGAAGATATTTCCGGAGACGAAAAATATTTTTTTGCAGCATCCTCCACGAGAACAATTTTCTCTGCAAATAAATGACTCATATCTGCCATTATTCACTCACTTCAAATTCAGAAAGCTTAAACCCACCCTCTTCTTCTACCAATTTTTTAACGGTTTGCTCTGCCTGTGACAATTGAGCATGACATTCACGAGAAAGCTTTACTCCTAATTCAAACTTTTTAAGAGACTCTTCTAAACTAAGATCTCCGCCTTCCATTTCGTTCACGATTTTTTCTAATTGATTTAATTTCTTTTCAAAATCCATTTATTTGTCTCCTTTAGTCACTTTATCGACGTGGGCGTAAGCCATTCCGTCTTTTAATTGAATTTGTATTTTATCATTAACTTTTAATTGTTGTACGCTTTTAATAAGACCTTTTTTTTCATCAAGAACCAAACTATATCCTCGATCAACTACTCGCAAAGGGCTATAACTATCGAGCAAAGAGTTTAAGCGATCATATTTGTATTTTTTCTTCTCAACCAACCCCTCAATCACAACCAAAAGGTTACGAGAAAGCAAATGGTGTCGATTTTGCAAATTTTTTACCAACACCAATGGGTTAACAATTCTCTTCGAAAGATGAACAACGTGGTTTTGAATTTGAAAAAGATTGCGTCGAACAGAATTATTAAGCCTCATGTTTAATTCGTCTAAACGCAACATCAAATCTTGCAATTTTCTCTGAGGATCCACCACTCGTTTTTCAAGATGGATGAGCCTTTGTTGGCTTTGTTGCAAAATATTTTTCATTCTGCGGAACATCTGTTTGGAGTAATTTACGATAAAACGATTTAACTCTTCGCTACTTCTTACCACCAATTCAGCTGCCGCAGAGGGGGTCGGCGCCCTCAAATCGGCTACAAAATCAGAAATCGTAAAATCTATCTCATGCCCAACGGCGGATACCACTGGTATCGGACAGGCATAAATAGCCCTCGCTACAGCTTCATCATTAAAGCACCATAAGTCTTCAATGGACCCACCACCTCGGCCAACAATAAGCACATCAATAGGTTTTTGCTGATTAAACCTTTGCGCCTGATCAAGGGAAGCCAAAATACTTTGAGCCGCAGAAGCTCCCTGGACTAAGGTGGGAATAACGGTAACCTGCGCATTTTTAAATCTTCTGTTAAGGACATTGATAATGTCTCTTATGGCCGCGCCCGTAGGACTGGTAATTACAGCAATATGATGAGGAATTTTGGGCAATGCTTTTTTATGACTGGGATCAAAAAGTCCCTCTTTATCTAATTTTTTTTTCAACTGTTCAAATGCAAGCTGAAGAGCTCCAGCACCCATTGGCTCCATATGGGTACACATAATTTGATAACT
>JAGRAA010000007.1 GCA_020435185.1 Bdellovibrionales bacterium
AGGAGTTGTTCAAAAAAATCTTTTGGCTAAACTAGGGTTAGATAAAGCCGTTCATATTTTTACTGGAAGCGCAGCTACTCCCTCGCATCTTTTTCATTTCTTTCATAAATTAGGCATTACTCTTCAAGAAGCCTACGGGATGTCTGAAAATTTCGCCTATTCCCACTTAAATATTTTTGAAAAAGTTAAATTAGGATCTGTGGGAATTCCTTATCCTCAAGTAAAATGTAGAATTGGAGAGAATCACGAAGTTCAAATCTGGTCTCCTGCTAATATGGTCGGATATTATAAGAATGACGAGGCGACAGCAGAAGCCTTTACTAGCGATGGCTATCTTAAAACCGGTGATCAAGGTCGAATCGATGACGATGGATTTCTTTTTATAACCGGAAGAGTAAAAGAATTATTTAAAACTTCAAAAGGAAAATACGTTAGCCCCACTCCCATCGAAGACAAATTTTTTCAAGAAGATTTATTTGAACAAGTGTGTGTAATGGGAGATGGCTTTCCTCAGCCCTTTGCCGTAGTAAAGCTGGCACAAGACCTCGAAGATATGGATTCTGAACTCAATGAAAGAATTAAAAAAATAAATAAAACTTTAGACTCTCATGAGCGAATTGCAAAAATCTGCGTAATTAATGATTCTTGGACAGTTGAAAATGGCTTTTTAACACCTACCTTAAAAATCAAACGTTCAATTATTGAAAAACATTACGCGGGTTACTTTGACCATTGGATGACCCAAAAATCCGTGGTGGTTTATCAAAGGTAATATAAGAATCTAAAATATGAATGAAACTTTACAGGACTCTCTAAGGCCCTATATTGAGAAACTAGATTCTCACCAAATCTATAAAAGACTTTGCTCTATTCAACAATTGCGAATATTTATGGAGCATCATGTTTTTGCTGTGTTAGACTTTATGAGTCTCACCAAAGGCCTTCAAAATGAATTTGCTCCCATTACCAAAATATGGACCCCTCCAAAGAACGCCAAGATCGCAAGATTCATAAACGAAATCGTACTTGCCGAAGAGTCAGACGTGATGCCTCCAAATTATGGACAACAAAACTACCTCAGTCATTTTGAAATCTATTGCCTTGCAATGGAAGAAGTTGGAGCAAATTGCCTCCCCATAAAACGCTTCATCGAAGATATAAAACTCAATAGCTCTCTTGATTTAGGACAACTAGATTATCTCCCCTTTGCGGCAAAAAAATTTATGGAAACAACTTTTTCATTTATCGAACAAGGTCATATTCATGAAATAGCTGCAGCCTTTTGTTTTGGAAGAGAAAAAATAATTCCAATTATGTTTAAAGCGATACTCGATGAGATTCAAATCGCAAGAGAAGAGGCTCCTATGTTTCATTACTATATCGAACGCCATATTGAAGTAGATGGTGACGTACACAGCCACTTAGCCTTTGAAATGGTTCACTCGCTTTGCCAAGACGATGCTTTGAAACTGGAGCAAACCAAAGAAGCGGCAATAACAGCTATTACCGCAAGATCCCAATTTTGGGATGAGGTTTCCTCTCTATGCGAGAAAGCCTCAACCTGATTAATAGCCTATTTTTACTTCTATGGGTAAATGATCAGAGACTCCCATATCTTCTAGTCTATTTTTCTCATGTCTAAACCCATTGGGAATCTTAATAGTCTTTATGACTCGACCGTTATCTCTAATTTCAAAATCTCTCATCATAAAGTCTTCATGAACAATGTGAAAGCTATCGACCATTATATCTGTTCCCTTTTTGTCTACTAAGGACTGACTCACAAAAAAGCGATCCAGCTTATTCCAATCTGCTCTAGGACGATAAAAATAACTTCCAGCTGGGTCCTCATGGTTAGGGAACTCAGCATTACGAAGAGTTTCAATATCTGAAACCGGTGTTCCCCATTGGCCGTTCAAAACCACATCGTTAAATGGATGAGGACGATCGTCTCGTACAGTATTGAAATCTCCCATCATGATAAAATGATAATCTTTTACCCAAGATTCGAGTAAATACTTCTCTCTCTTCGAAGCCACCTCTTCCATAACAACCTTGGCGACTTCTGTTCTCGATTCATCAGAATTCCCTTGAGATGGCCAATGATTTAAGCTGACAGCAAGCACTTGGCCAGGTTTATCTTTGAGCTGAAAATGTACTAATAAAGAATCTCTCGTTGGTTTTCCACTATATTCTGGAGCTCTCATAGCGATATGGGTTTCTTCAATGAGCTCTAACTTATCAGGGTTATAAAACAACGCGACGTCTATGCCCCGTTTATCTGGCCCCTTAGTCATTACAAAAGTCTTATACCCGATTCGGTCCGCTAACATTTGAGCAACATTACGGTTTTCAATTTCAACTGTTCCTAAAATATCAGGAATACGTTCTTTATGAAGAACCACTTTTCTAATTACGCCCAATTTATAATTTAGCTTCTCAGCCGTCCAATCTGTTTTTTTACACATATCCGCATAATAGCTGTTTCCTGAATTCATCTGGTCACACTTCTTCACCTTATCTGGAAAAGAAAATGGTAAAAATTCAATATCATTTTTATCCACCCCCTCTTCAATATCGTGTTGAGTATCAAACAGATTGTGTAGATTGTAGCTCATAACGTAGAGATTAGATTCTTCAGAAAAACCAGGAGTGGTCTCCCCAAAAGGATTAAGAGGAGGACTCGGATCTTGGTTTTTTGCACCACATCCCCCCAAACAATAAACCACTGACAATAACAAAAAACCCGTGGACACCCAATTTTTCAAACCAGACATACCGTCCCCCCTTTTGGGGAGAACTTTACCGGCTTTTACACAATTATGACAAACGCTTATTTAATATTTGTTAACAAAATAGACTTATTTTGTAGAATCTATCATTCCCCTAATCAAATAAGTCAGTGAAATGATACATAAAAGAGCGGTGGACCCAAATATGGCCACTGAAGCCGCTAGATCTAAACCCATTTGCTTTAGAGCTATAGACACAGCAGCAATGACTATAAGTACAGCAAAAAGGACCTGTAACTTTTGGGCATCAATATATTTAGTGGTGGCCACTCCCACCAGAGTGCCTACAAAACTCCCCGAAAAAACCAATCCTGCAGCCATCCAATCTACTCTTTCTGAAAGAGCAAATGTAATCGTACCACTGACGCTGGCAATGAAAACGCAAACCAAACTTGTTGCAATGGCGATTAAAGGAGGAACTCCAATCACATAAGCCATAACAGGCATAAGTAGAAACCCGCCACCAACACCCATAATTCCAGAAAAGACTCCTGCCACTATGCCTATGCTGACTAAAAACAACCAATAAGTCTCTAAGTCTTCATGCTTAAGCTTTAATTTGGGACCAGCAAAAAAAGGACGCAAAAAGATGTTTGTTTTACGAATGGCTTTTTCTTCAGCTGTTTCTTTTTGAAAGTATAATCGTCTAAAAATTGAAATCGCCATATACATTAAAAGCACAAAGTACATCGCTCGAGTCACCAGCCCCGCATTCCCTAACTGTTCTAAATACAGCAAAATATATTTTCCCAGTTGAACTCCAATGATCATGGGGAAACCTATGATCATACCCAAAGTTAAATCTGTATTGCCATGTTTACGATGCTTCATCAAACCGGTAAAAGAAGTTCCCATCATTTGAGCTAAACCCGTCCCCACGGCGTATGTCATGGGAATACCTAAAATATTCAAAGCAGGAGTAATCAACCATCCCCCGCCAACACCCAATAAGCCGGACAGCAACCCTACTCCTAAACCTAAACCTATTAAATATAAAATAGAAACGTCGACTCCGCTAACGGCTAAATGTACCTCAAACACCGATTTCATCCTCTTTTATGTTTTTTGCTTTTCTTAATTCATTGAGAATCACCATGGTCGTATTCATTTTTGCGACCCACTCCATTTTTATTAATTCAAATTCAGAAGACATACTATAAACTTGTTTTTTCCATCGAGCGACAATGACTTCTAATTCATTAATCAACTCATCTAATTTTTCATACTTTGAAGATTCCAATAATAAAGATTTAAACATGGACAATCGGTCACCAAATGCTAAAGGAACTCTGATATCAAATGAGAGCATTTGCAGCAAATGCTTAGAGATGTAAAGACCACTCAATGAAGGAGAAACAAAATGCTTTGCGATTTGAACAACACCAGTAGATTTATCCGTCATGAAATTCAAACCATCTTCCTCAGACAGTTTAAATAATTTTTCAGAAAATTTATGTCCCCCCCCTAATGAACACCATTCCATATAGAGAATCTGAATCAGCAAAGATAACACTTGTTCAAAAAATGGAGATTTGACATCCTTTAAACTAAAGTACAAGTGATAGACCCAAGAAAATAGATATTGATATAAAAATTCTTTTTTTTCTTCGGCAGATATTTTCTTTTTTTGAAGATGATCATAAAACCTCAACAGGACTCCTATATGAGAAGGAGATATCCCATATTCTTGAGAGTTTATGTGAAAGTTATGGCCATTAAAAATTTTAAGAAGTTCAGAGTCTCTTCTCTCATAGCCTTCGCTACAACTTTCAACAAAATAGCTAAAATAAGGAAACACATTAAGACCAAATACACGATAGTGTTCGGCCGCCACTTGATCATCGTCCTCAAGCTGAAGCAAAGAAAGGTCAAGCTGTCTTCTTTGGGTATCGGCGAGAGGAAGTTGATCAACAACCCCTCTCCAATTAAGCTCAGGCAAACCCAATAATAGTTCAGAAAACTGCCAATATACCGATTTATCTTCCAAAGGGAGCCTCAGGGAGCTTATACGCTTCTTTCACTGGCTTTAAAGGTCTTTTAAACCAATAGGGCCTTCGTGTGCCATTTGGACTGTAATCCACAGCCGAACGTGTTTTTGCTACCCATTCTTTATATATTTTCATCGACTTATTCGTATCCACATAGACATCTCCGTAACGATCTTCTTGAGAGGCTCTGGTTACTTTTGCCCATTGTAGCCAACAATGAGCTCCGCTCTGAGGATCTGGATGAACGGCATGAGTTAAATTTTGATGAACTCCGACGTCATTCCACCAAATTCTCTTTGTATCAGGATCCGAAGACTCCCAAGGGCCTCCCCCTTTTAAGATATTCAAATGATGACCACCTTTCCCATCCTCTTCTAATTTCACTTCAGAAGTCATACCCGGGGAACCACTGCGAAATTGCTCTCCCTCTAATCGCCAACGTCCCAAGTGATGAGAACAGGCCACGATTCCTGGCTTAATCCCTTCGGTCACCCAGGCCTTGTCGACAAAATACCCTATTTCCGTTTCTATTTTTAAAAGATCTCCGGAATTAATTTTTAGTCTTTCTGCATCGATAGGATTTATCCAAATAGGATTCTTATGACTTATCTCATACAGCCATTTACAATTCGCGCTTCGAGTGTGAATAAGGGTCGGCAACCTAAAGTTAGGAAGCAATATCATTTCGTCTTTTTCTCGATGAATAAAATCGGGATGAACATGACTCTTTAAACTCCAAGGGATCGTGTATTCTTTTTCTGGCCAACCCCAGTCACTCATCGTCGCCGAATAAAACTCTAGCTTTTTACTTGGAGTTGTAAATCCAACTTTAAATTCTCCGTTGACTTCAACTCCTACCACTTCACCCTGAGAGTTTTTTACCAAACCTTCTTCGGTCGCTTGAACGCCAGATTCTGCAACTGGCTTTTCATAAGGTTTGTAATTAGACTTTTTGACTTCAAAACATCCATATTTTTTCATATAGGCCAAAGGAGTAAGACCGTGTTCTTTAGCGACTTCTGGTAAACCTGGTACTGAGTGTTCAAAAACATATGCCCAGTATTCATCCTGACTAATTGGCTCTCCCGGTCTCTCAGGACTCTCAAAGTGCTTTTTAATTCCTAACGATCCATCCGGATCCATTCGCCAAGACAGTTCTACCCAAAACTCATTTTCTTCCCACACTTCGCCATGATTGGCCTCGTAGGTGAACTTCACTGGTTTCCCAGCTCTTTCCATCGCCACTCTTCGAACGGGCTGTCTAAAGCCAATCCACTGACCTGCGTGGGTTTCTTGGCTCATAAGATCATGGCGCTCTCCAGAATGACCCATCGGAAGTACATAATCTGCAAACCAAGCCGATTCATTCCATGTTGGAGTCAAAGCGACGTGAAACTTAAGGGTCTCTTCATTTTTTAAATGCTTTAACCACATAAAACCATCAGGATTGATCCACATGGGGTTATAAACCCTCGTAAAGTAAACATCGACCTCGCCACGTCCCTCTTCAAGAAAATGAGGGAGTAAAAAGCTCATTTCATAAAAAGCCAAAGGCCACTCATGAGGTAAATGAAGTTCATTCCATGCATTGAAAGCGGGAGGCTGATCAAAGGGCTTAGGAACAAATTTATTCCAAGAATTACCAGAAGTTCCTCCTTTTGTTCCTACACTCCCTGTAAGCACATTGAGAAAGAATAGTGTTCTTGCAACTTGCCATCCTCCAAGATTTCCCATAGTTGCGGCTCGCCAAGTGTGCGTCGACAACCGACCATCACACTCCGCTATAATTTCTGCTGTAGCTTTAATTCGGTCCAAAGGAACTTGAGATTCTTCTGCTGCTCTCTCTAAGGTATAGTCCTTGTATAAAACCTTTAGGGCTCGGTCAAAGTGTTTAAATTCAAAAACACCATCTAATGACGCGTATTCAGCTTTTAAAGTTTTTAAATCATTAGTATCAGAAAACCTTTCATTCAACGTAAAGGCCTTTAAGAAACCTTTCCAATCTACCCAATCTTCAACGTATTTTTTATTATAGAGGTCATTCTGAATCAAATAATTGGCAATGGCTAACAACAAAACTGACTCACTACCTGGCCATGTCGGCAACCATACATCCGATTTAGAGGCCGTATTACTCAATCGAGGATCTAACGTAATTAATTTCGCACCACTCATTTTTCCTTCGATGATTCTTTGTGCATGAGGGTTGAAATAGTGACCTGTCTCAAGATGAGCGGAGATCAGGAGAATAACTTTCGCATGAGCATGATCTGGACTTGGACGATCAAAACCTGACCACGTATAATATCCCAAACGAGCACTACTCGAACAAATATTTGTATGAGAATTATGTCCGTCCACCCCCCAAGCGGATATGCATCGATTGGCATAATGATCTTCCCCTGGACGGCCCACATGGTACATAATCCCATCCCGCCGATTCTTTCTGCTCTCCCTCATCTTTTCAGCAATATCATTTAAAGCTTCATCCCAAGAAACTCTTTTCCACTTTCCTTCTCCTCTTTTACCGACTCGCTTCAGAGGATAAAGAATTCTTTCTGGATCATATATTTGGTTATGTGTCGCTGGTCCTTTTGCACAATTTCTGCCTCTGCTTCCAGGATGAACAGGGTTTCCTTCAAATTTTTTTATTTCATAATTTTTCTTATCGACATAAGCTAAAAGACCACAAGCACTTTCACAATTAAAACAAATTGTAGGAACCAAAGTATAATTCTTTTGGACTTTCTTAGGCCACTCTTTTGAATCATATTCAACCCAATCGTCCCATTTGTCAGGAGTAGGGTACCTACTGGTTCTTCCGTCTGGATGGATCACTTCTATCATTTCTTCTTTTTTCATGGCCTCTTCCTAAGTTAGCTATTTGGAATTCTCTGTGGCGCAGTCACAAAAGCATGCTCATATAAATAAAGACCTATAAAAGCTAATAAGCTAGCCAATACAAGTGCAAAGCTTCCTTCTAAGAAAAGTACTCCGATCGCTGCTATGTGTCCCACTAAAAGGTTTCCAATCCAAAAGTGTTTTTTGTATTCTCCACTAGTAATTTCGTGAGCGGCCCGAGCAGCCACTTCGCTAGCGTGTGGCATAAACAATTCTGCCCACTGAATCACCGCATCTGTTACTAAAGCGCCAATAAAAATCCACCTCAGCTCAAATGAAAAGCTCCAGTTTAAATCCACTACTCCATCAACGAATAATAAAATTCCAGCTCCACAAAAAACCCCTTGAACCAACATGTGAAACGGAAGCAATGAACTTTGCCAAAGGTCTCTTCCTTCGGCTTGACCAAAAAGAAAAGCAGTATAAATTTTTGTGCCAATTCCAAAAGGAATCGCTAAAAGAGCTAAGGCGTATCTAAAAGTGCTCATCCAACTCGCCTCTTGTAAAAAACCAAAATGAACAGCCAGCTCGAAGACAAACCACAATCCTACTAAATTTGTAAATGTGATCAAGAAGATAGAACCTCTAGCTAACCAACTACTCCAGTTAGGTCGCAGTAATATGTATAGAAACCGGTCCGGACGCTCTAAATCAGCCACTAACAAAATAGTTGTAAGAGTCATAAAAAATGTCGACAGCCCCGTAACCCACATCGTTAGCATTGGGTTGTAATCTATAAATTGAAACACATAAAAGATACTCATCAAAAAAACCGATCCGGCAGCTAACCCTTTTGTCACCAAATAAGAGGGAACCTGCCAATGCCAAGGAACTTTATGTTGAGCAGTATATGCCACTTGAACCATATGCTCAGCCTGTACTCCTTCTGCCACCGCTTTAGACGGAACATTACCCCTGGCCGGAGCACCTTGAATGCCTACTTTAGTGATGATGTCTCCATATTTAGTTTTCTTTGTTCCTGGTTTTTTCTGATCAAGATATGGACCGCTAAATTTTTTCTCTCCCACCTGCTCTGCCCACATATAAGACTCAGGAGTTTGATTGACCGCCGTTGGGTTCAAAGAAATAGAATCCCCATCAATATAAAATAATTTAGGGGCCGTCGCCTGCTCTGGTTTTCTGACGGTGACTTTTTCTTTTCCTAGCACTTGAGAAATTTCAGACTGAGGATCATCTAGATCCCCCGAAATGATTGCGTGAGTGGGGCAAACGACCACACAAGACGGCTCCAAACTGCTTTCTACCCTATGTGCACAATAATTACATTTAGCAGCGGTGTTGTTCTCTGGGTTGATATGAATAGAATCATAAGGACAAGCCTGCATACAAGCTTTGCAACCTATACATGCAGTATGGTCAAAGTCCACAATGCCATCTTCTCGCTTATACATAGCTGTTACTGGGCAAATTCTAACACAAGGAGCATTGTCGCAATGATTACAGCGAGTCACCTGAAAACGTCTCGATACATCGGGGTATTTTCCCACTTCGGTATACTTCACCCAAGTTCGATACACCCCTAAGGGTACTTCGTTTTCACTTTTGCATGCGGTAGAGCAAGCATGGCATCCAATACATTTTCTATTGTCGATGACAAAACCGTAATTCAAAGGGCACCCCTTAATGATGAAAAGCTTCGCTGATTATTTACGCATCCCAATATAATTATTTTTTAATATAAATTAACAAGTGTAAATAAAGAGTTGAACATTTCTTGTTTATTTCACGCTTTAACCCCATTAAAAATCTTATAGTAAAAGGAACATTCTCCTCAAACTTTATTAAAATCCCGTAGAAATAGGAAATACAACAATATTATAATAATATATATAGATAATTTCCCAGTCTATACCTTTGACAGAATAGACCAAAGCATCATTTAGTGTTTTTAAAGAAGTCCGATGATAGCTTTTAGTTCAAATTATTTGAGAGGAAGACATGCCAAGTAGTGATCAATTTCAATCCGCTGTTTCTGATGTAACGAAACTCAAAAAAAAACCAAGTGATAAGGATTTACTTTTACTCTATGCCCATTATAAGCAAGCGACAGAAGGAGATGTTTCTGGCAAACGCCCAGGTATGATCAACCTTGTCGCTAGAAAAAAATTTGATGCTTGGAACGAGCTCCAAGGAACTTCAAAAGAAAACGCTCAAAAAGCCTATGTCGCGATTGTTGAGCGATTAAAAACAGAAATCGGAATGCAATAATTTTTTGTGTAAAATTGATTTATTGAAGTTTTGCACGTAGATTCGAGTTCAACTCCTCTAAAAACTCTTCGGTGGTTAAATAATGACTCTCTGTCATATTTTTACCATGAATACATAATGCTAAGTCTTTAGTCATCTTTCCACTTTCAACAGTTTGAACACAAACTTGCTCTAATTTTTCACAAAAATTTATGAGCTCTTTGTTTCCGTCTAATTTACCTCTAAAAGCAAGACCCCTAGTCCAAGCAAAAATTGATGCTATCGGATTTGTTGAAGTTTTCTTCCCAAGCTGATGCTGTCTGTAATGTCTTGTGACCGTACCATGGGCAGCCTCTGCCTCCATAATATTTCCATCCGGTGTCAACAAGGTAGACGTCATGAGACCCAACGAGCCAAAACCCTGCGCTACGGTATCAGATTGAACATCTCCATCATAATTCTTACAAGCCCAAACAAAGGCCCCATTCCATTTTAGTGCCGACGCCACCATATCATCGATTAATCTGTGCTCGTAAGAGATCCCCTTCTCTTCAAACTTAGCTTTGTACTCTTTCTCGTACACCTCTTGGAAGATATCTTTAAAGCGGCCATCATATTTTTTAAGAATTGTATTTTTAGTAGATAAATATAACGGCCACTCTTTCATGAGTGCTTGATTAAAACAACTTCGAGCAAACCCTTCGATAGACTCATCAGTATTATACATGGCCATAGCCACACCATCTCCGTCGAAATCATAAACCTCAAAACTTTGAGGCTCACCACTCTCAGGGGTATAGGTAATGGTTAATTTTCCTTTTCCCTTTGTTAGAAAATCTGTAGCTTTATACTGATCACCAAAAGCATGTCTTCCTATACAAATGGGTTTGGTCCAATTAGGAACCAAACGAGGAACATTTTCACATATAATAGGCTCTCTAAAAACAGTTCCTCCTAATATATTACGAATTGTTCCATTAGGAGACTTATACATTTTCTTTAACTTAAACTCTTCCACTCTCGCTTCATCAGGAGTAATGGTGGCACATTTAATCCCTACACCATATTGCTTTATGGCAAGTGCAGCATCCACAGTGACCTGATCTTCTGTTGCATCCCGACTTTCCATTCCCAAATCATAATATTTAATATCCAAGTCTAAATAAGGTAAAATCAATTTTTCTTTAATAAATGACCAAATAATTCTAGTCATTTCATCGCCATCAAGCTCCACTACAGGGTTTTTAACTTTAATCTTTTCCATTTTTTCTTCCTTTTTACTACGAATCGAAACAGTCATGAGCTACTTGTAACTGATATTGATACTCGAAAGTCATGACATCATGCAAGCCTCAATACAAATTTAAATCAATTTAAATAAATTTATATGTATCCATAGGATTTAAATAATTAAATTCTTTGCTACAACTTGTGACGCCATCAACTCGTCGACATCCTCTATCTGTTGATTTTTCTTTAAACTACACTTTTTATTTAGCTATTTCAAATGAGATCAACTTAACGTCGACGAGTGTCTAGCTGGTTTTATAGATAAAATAGAACAGTTTGCACGTGCCAACAACAGATCCTGTTGAGTTCCAAAAAAGTTGAATAAGCTAAAAGACCTTCTCTCTTCTTCACATACAATTAAATCAAAATCAGCCGAAGCATTAACATATGCCTCTAAATCCGTTTTCCCACACAAAATATGACTATTGGTGGGAGACTTACAAAAACTGGCAATTTCCATTAGAGCTAACTTTTCTTTCATGACGTCTTCGTCAGAAGGAATCTCAGGAAAGGATTTCACCAAAGTAATTTCAGCATTGTTTAACTTAGCCAAATGATCTGCTGTCTTAATCACTAATTCATCAAAATCATCATCTCTAACGACCACCATAATCTTGCGGATATATCGAACTCCAGCATCCCTAAAAGTACCTAAATGACAAGAAAGATGATCCTTCATATATCCAATTGGATTATGAATCGTAAAGTTTCCTCTCGATCGTCCACCATATTCTTTGACTAGCCATTTGCAATGCAAACGCAGACTTATATCATTCACAGTTTTATAAATATCATGGGAGAGAATGGGATCAAATTTAATAGGCTCTTCGCTTTTTTCAGACATAGCCTGAATTCGCCGCCGCAAAGATCTAATGATTGGAGTCTCTTCTCCAATATCGCTCAAAACAATCTGCTCGGGAACTTCTGTCATATGAACAACTTCCAAACGTCCCTGCTGAGTCAAAGCCATTCCCATTTCGATCAACACTTCAGGGGAACGTTCCTTACCAAATAACGCGACCACAACCTCAGCGTCTTCTTCCATACTAAAACTTTGAAAAAATCCCGGGCTAACAAACTCAGACTCAGAATCCAAAAGATCTTTTCGTTTTCCTCGAATACCTATGACTCCTTTGGCCGAAGTCCGTTTTCTACTATAAAAAAAGTAAAGAACTGCCCCCGGAACAGTGACAATCACAATTGCACTTAAAATCATCGAGGCCATTGAAAGCGTTAGAACTATACTACTTATAATCCCAAATAGTTGAGCCCAAGGATAAAAGGGACTCTTGTAAGAAGGTTTATACCAATCCACTCTAGATTCTCTTAAAATAATCACTGCCAGATTCTCACTCATATAAATAATGAGCATAAAGACGCTCGCCAATTTCACAATATTTTCAACTTCAAGAAACCAGATAGTAAACCCAACAATAAAAGCACTAAAAACAATACTCCATATTGGTGTCAGAAACCTTTTATTAATAACCCCAAACACTCCAGGCAGAAGATGATCTCGACTCATAGCAAACGGAAATCTAGAGGCCGCCAAAACCCCCGCATTTGCCATTGAAAACATCGTAACAATACCCAAGATAGCAGCTCCGATTCCAAATATCTCACCACCAAGACGATGCGCCAGAGAATAAATCGGCTTCAAGTCTCCAGAAAGAGACTCTGTAGGTATATTTCCAGCTAATACGAAGTTCACACTACAATAAATGAGAGTCACAATTCCTAAAGAAAGTAGAATTCCCTTAGGGAGATTCCTTTCAGGATCCTTAATTTCTTCAGCTATGGCGGCCACCTTTGTGACCCCGGCGAAAGATACAAAAACAAGTGCGGCAGCAGAAAATAATCCAAATGTTCCATGCTTTAAAAAAGGCTTGTAATAAGACGTTTCTATATTCAAAGCTCCACCAAAGCTTATTAAAAGCAACCCTAAGATACTGATAGAAACCAAAACAACCAATGACTTGCTCACTTTTCCTACGCCAAAGACATTAACCAATGTAATGCCCAAAAGCATAACAAGAGCGGTGTCTTTTAGAGGAATCGAAGACATTACCGATAAGTAAGCACCAAATCCCAGTAAAGCAAAACTGCTTTTTAACAATAAAGAAAAACACAACCCCAGGCCAGCAATGGTTCCAATTAAGGACCCAAAGGTTCTGTTCAAATATACATAAGTTCCTCCTGAAGTCGGCATGGCAGTAGCAAGTTCAGATTTTGACAAAGCTGCTGGTAAAACACAAAGCGCTGAAATCAAGTAAGCCATCCATGCAGAAGGACCTGTTTTAATCGCGACAAGACCTGGGAGCACAAAAATCCCACTTCCTAGCATGGCGGTTATACTTATGGCGATGACACTTCCTAGGCCAAGGCGTCTTGAAAACTCATTCAAAAAAAAACTCCTTTATTGAGCTAAACCAGGTTTAACCACTCTCTCCGTTTATACATATTAAAATGTAAGTTTTTCTTACATCAATAAGTATCCATCTCTTCACGAAAAAGAAACATACTTCCTCAAAAATCATGAATTTAAAACAAAAACTTACAAAACCGGTCAAAACTCTCAATTTTGGTACAAATAATTTTTATTGCGCCTTTGTAAAATAGTAAAAACTAAAGATCAATTACACTTTTAAAAATATTATTCGATATATTAAAAAAACAAACGAGCTGAGGAATAAAAAGGGGTTAATGATGGTCTCACAGAAGATCAAACAGATGATCAATAGAACAAG
>JAGRAA010000236.1 GCA_020435185.1 Bdellovibrionales bacterium
AAGAAGACTTTAGATATCCCGGGCCAAAACCACAATTTAAAGAAGCAGCTTTGGTGATGATCGCTGATACCATAGAAGCCACGGCGAGATCTTTAGACGACCCTACTCCTTCTCGATTGCAAAGAATTGTTAATGAGACGATCAAAAATAAGTTTATAGACGGCCAATTGGATGAGTGTGATCTTACGTTGAGAGACTTATCTATTATTGAGGAAGCTTTTGAACACGTGATTTTGGGGATTTATCATCAAAGATTGGACTATCCGTCTTCTCCAATTACGAGCGCTTTAAAGTTGGCAGAAGAAAAAACTAATTCAAATACCGCTAACAAAGCATCTAATAAATAAGATGAAGCTGAGTTTTATTAAACAAGTACCCGTTCGGATTCCTAAGACGCATTTAATTGAAGTCGTAAGATTTATTGAATCTAAATTGCCAAAGAAATACAAGGTCTCCCATTTGGAGCTGGTATTGGTTTTTGTAGATGAACCAACGATTAAAGGCCTTAATAAAAAATTTAGAGGTAAGAATAAGGTGACCGATGTTTTAAGCTTCGATCCAGTTGAAGAAGAATCTTTAGGTGAGTTGGTGTTTTGTACCCGTAAAATAAAATCACAAGCCTTGCAGAACGGCCATAGCTATAGAGATGAACTTGTTTATATGATGCTACATGGCATTTTGCATTTATTGGGATACGAACACGAATGTGGTGGAAAAAAAGAAAAAGAAATGTTTAGACTCCAAGATAATATTTTTTCGTTATATTTAAATTTATTTTAAAGGTGAGAGATGAGCATTTCTGTTTTTGCGACTGAGTTAAAGAATAATTTTGAAAAATTAAAAGAGAAGAACTCCGAATTACGGGGGTATCTTTGACATTGATGTAAAGTCAAAGAGACTACAAGAGCTCAATCGTTCCATGGAAAACCCTGAGATCTGGAACAACCATCAAGAAATGCAGAAGCTTAACCGTGAAAAATCAGCTTTAGAAAAATCTGTTCAAGATTGGACTCAAATTCAACAAAAACTGGAAGACTCTATTTTGCTTATTGAGATGGCAGTGGAGGAAGGTGACGAAGAGGTTTTTGCACAATTAAAGGCAGAGGCTTCTGATTATGAAGAAAAGATAGCCGAGCTGGAAACACAAAGTTTGCTCAATGGTGAAGCTGATATGAACAGTACTTATATTTCCATTAATTCCGGAGCAGGAGGAACAGAAGCCTGCGATTGGGCGGGGATGATTCTTCGAATGTATACTCGTTGGGCCGAAAGAAAAGGGTTTCAAGTAGAATTATTATCTATGACCGAGGGAGATGAGGCGGGGATTAAGTCGGCCACTTTAAATATACAGGGGCCGTACGCTTACGGCTTGCTGAAGGCGGAATCTGGAGTTCATCGCTTAGTAAGAATATCTCCCTTTGATTCGAATGCACGAAGACATACGAGTTTTGCTTCAGTTTTTTGTTGGCCAGAAATTGATGATGAGATTGAAATTGAGATTAAGTCAGAAGATCTGCGTATAGATACCTATCGAGCAAGTGGTAAAGGTGGTCAGCACGTGAATAAGACCGACTCTGCAGTTCGAATGACCCATGTTCCTACTGGTATTGTAGTTCAAAGTCAGAGCCAGAGAAGTCAGATTGCCAACAGAGACAAATGTATGAAGATGTTGAAGGCTGCTCTTTATGAAGAGGAAATGAAAAAAAGGCAGTCGGAAAAAGATGAAGCTAATGCCAGCAAAATGGCAAATGAGTGGGGGAGTCAAATAAGATCGTATGTATTGGCTCCTTATCAAATGGTAAAAGATCACCGAACGAGTTTTGAGAACGCAACTCCTGATCATGTTTTGGATGGAGACATCGACAAATTTATTGAATCCTATTTAAAGATGTTGGCCAACAAATAAAAGAGGTGTTTTTTGTTTAATTTATGGGTCGGTTGGAAGTATCTAAAGTCAGAATATCGCTTTATGAGCTTTACCTCTTGGTTAGGTGTTTTTGGACTGACTATTGGAGTGGCATCATTGTTTGTCTCGATGGCCGTGGTGAGTGGATACGAGACGACTCTTAAGCGCAACGTTATAGATGTGACTGGTGATTTAACTATACTCAAACGAGGATTTAAAGAAGAGCAAGTTCCCTCAATTTTAGAAGAGGTTAAATCTTTAGCGGGAGCATCTGCTACTCATTGGACTCCGTTTGTATTTTTAGAAGGTCTTCTGGCACACAACAAAAAGATTAAGGGGATTATGCTCGAGGGGATTGACCCCAAATCCTACGGAAAAGTACTACATTATGAACATCGAATCATAGAGGGAGAAAAAAAATTTAATTTCTCATCGGATGAGTCGAGAGCATGGGTTGGCAAGGGTCTCAAAAAAAAATTTAACCTTCAGGTGGGAGACAGCTTTAAAGTAGTTTTGCCCATTGATGAGGAGGCTAATTCCAATTTTTTTAAACCAATAGTAAAAAAGTTTAAACTTATGGGGTTTCTTGATCTTGGTCGATTTGAATATAACGAACGTTATATTCTTACAGATATGGAAACAGCACAAAATTTTGCGCGATTAGGCGATCGAATAACGGGAATTCGCTTAAAGCTTCCGAGTAGCGATCTCGCCCAAGAAGTGATGAGCATTCTCAATGAAAAGAGTGAAATGGGCATATGGACTAAAAGTTGGCGAGAGCATAATAAAAATATTTTTGAGGCAGTTGTTTATGAGAAAGCAGTCATCTTTTTTGTTTTGTTGGTCATGGTTATCGCGGCAAGTTTTAATGTTTCTAGCACTTTGTTTGTCAGTGTCATGCAAAGATTTTCTGATATAAGTGTAATGAAAGCCATAGGAGCAAAGAGACGGCAAATTGTTTGGATTTTTTCAATACAGGGTCTTATTATTGGTGTGTTGGGTACCTTTTTTGGTCTTCTGATCGGCGTAGCTGCTAGTTATGGCTTTTTAATTATTCAAGATTTATGGCATGTTTTACCCGCTGAGACTTACAAAATAGATCATATCGACATAGAGTTCAGAGCCTTGGATATAGTGTTGATCGGGTTTTCAACTCTTTTAATTTGTTTTTTATCTACATTAGGGCCAGCTTTGCGGGGAGCCAGACTTAAACCGGTTGAGGGATTAAAGTATGAGTGATGTGTTGATCCAAGCGAGAAATATTCATAAAGCCTATTCGCAAGGGACGGGAATGTTGGATATTCTTAAGGGAATAGATTTGCAAATAGACAGAGGTGAGGCTGTTTCCATTGTTGGCGCCTCGGGGGCGGGAAAAAGTACACTGTTACATATACTTGGAACTTTGGATCGCCCAGATCAAGGGGATTTATATTATAAGCATGAGAATCTGTTGAAAAAGACAGATGATGAGTTGGCTGAATTTAGAAATAAAAAAATGGGATTTGTATTTCAATTTCATCATTTACTCAGTGAGTTTACCGCCCTTGAGAATATCATGATGCCCGGGAGAATATCTGGAATGTCTCGTCCAGAAGCAAAAGGTCGAGCGGTAAAATTGTTAGATCAAGTGGGGTTGTTGGCAAGAAGTCACCACTATCCTTCACAACTGAGTGGAGGAGAGCAGCAAAGGGTTGCTGTGGCGAGGTCTTTGTTTTGTCGCCCTGAAGTTTTGTTCGCGGATGAGCCTACGGGTAATTTAGACACTCAAAATAGTTTAATGATTCAGGATTTATTTTTTCAACTTCATCGAGAATTAGGGTTGACGTTAATTACGGTGACTCACGATGCTAGTTTTGCAGATAAGTTCCCGAGACAGCTTCGGTTAAAAGACGGCCAGTGGATCTAGACTTCTAAATTATCAATGAATTTGATGACATAACGCACTTAATCTCTGTAACCAGACAAAGGTTTTGTTTTTTGACAAGCAATACCTTCCAAGGTAGGCTGTGTTGTTATTTAAGTGCTTAAAACTACTAAGGAATTTCTGCGTTGATAAAATCTTATTTTTTATTCATTTTGATCATTTTGAGCGGGCTGTTTAATTCATCATTAGGGTATTCTCAGCAAGAATCTGTGGAGAATTCTATTTCTCGAGACATTGCAAGAGCTAGAGATGTCATTAAAGAAATCGTCGTGGTGGGTAATAGAAAAATTGAACAAGAAGCCGTTAGAGCTCGTTTAAATTCATCGGTGGGAGATATATATAGCAAAGAGAAGGTTAAAAAAGATGTTCAAGCTCTCTTTGAAAGCGGATTTTTCTATAATGTAACAGTAGACTTGCAAAATGTCAGTGGAGGAGTTCGTTTAACTTATGCTGTTTTAGAAAAACCTTCTATTGTAGAGATTGGTTATTCAGGGAATGATGAAATTGACACTGATGATTTAGTGGAAACTTCAAACCTTAAAGTTTACGAAATTTTAGATTATGGAAAATTGAACGATGCCGTTAAGAAGATAGAAAAGCTTTATGAAGAAAAGGGTTTCTTTTTAGATAGAGTGACTTATGGGGTTGTCCATGTTCAAAAGGATGAAACCGTTAAGGTTGAATTCAAAATTCAAGAAAACGACATGGTGGTTGTAAAAAAGATTAGATTAATCGGAAATAAAAAAATACCCAGCAGCATTTTAAAAGGTCATATGCAGACAAAAGAGGGGGGATTTTTTAGTTTTATTTCTGGCGGTGGTTCTTATAAACAAGAAGCTTTTGATCAAGATATTTCTATTTTAAATTTTGCATATTTTAATGAGGGTTATGTTCAGGTAAAAATCGATCGTCCTCAAGTTTATGTAAGTCCAGATAAAAAAGGGATATATATCACTATTCGCATCGAAGAAGGTGAGCAGTTCGAAGTAGGGAGTGTGGA
>JAGRAA010000237.1 GCA_020435185.1 Bdellovibrionales bacterium
AATTAAAAACGTCCTTCAATAGACAAACCTAAGGGCTCTGTTCTACGAAGAGCCCACCAAACATTTGCTCCATCGGCATTTTGATGAATAAACCTCACGGCATTGAGGCTTTCTGAAAACTTAAGCATAATCCAAAAATTTCTGTATAAATTATAACCCAATCCTAAAGAATATTCGAAAGTATCTGCATCTAGCTCTCCGGTACCTTGAATTGCCCACTGAGGCCTAAAATATCCCAAAGAAAAATCGGTCTTCCACAATTCTCCAATGGCAAAGGAAAACTTATTTTGAATAGAGATGCCAGAAACTACAAATGCTTCTGGAGATGATGAGTCGTAATGATCATAAAATACTACCTGTCTATATCCCACTGAGGCTAAATTAGAAAAGTATTTGTATCCTCCATAAAAATACCAATTGTACGTCACCTGATAAAATCTTTTCTTCCAAGGATTTTCTCCGGCTTGAGTAAATAGCCAATCCGCTCCTATTCCGCTCCATTTTCCATATATGTAATAACCTACGAGATGATTAAAACTCACTGATTCTTTAATATTAAATTCAGTTTCAGGAGAGACTCTTTGACTTCGATATGTTTTATCAAACACCCCTTGGCTCAATCCATATTCAAAAAATAAATCCCCTTTGACTATGGGATTTGGATATATAATAAAATGACTCTCTTCACTTTGAACGCCATTTGAATCAGAATTTTCTTTCTGTTTAATAAACCAATAATATTTCCCTGGAGGAAGACCACGATTCAGAGTTATCTCATCTTTATCTTCTAAATTTTTAAATTGCTCATTTAAATTTCCGCTCGCTGAATATATCTCCACATCGAAAAATTTAGCCTGTTCATCGCCAGTCCACTTAAACGACAAAGAAGAATAAGGAGCAAGGCGTAACTCTTCTCCCTTAGGATAAATCAACTGACCATCAGCAAAGACTTCTTTAACTATGATAAATTTTCTGATTTCGCTAATTTTGTAATCATTAGAATTTTTTGTAAAAGATCTTACTTTCCAGAAGTATTCTCCCGGAATAGTAAATGGCAAAATAACTTTTGTCGAAGTAATTAGTTTTTTAAAGATAATTTCATCATTACGATTCCATACTAGCAATTCATAACTTAATGTGGGCTTCAGCTCTGACACAATAAATTCAATATTCTTAGAATACTCATAAAATATAAATCGATCTTCATTTTTGGGAAATAATAACTGAGGAGGTCTATTCATTTGTTTTAATCGTCTAGGTACCGACCAAGACCCAATTTTTTTGTTTTTGTAAATAGATCTTACGGTATAAAAATATATCCCATTAGGTAAAGTTAAGGTGATAGAGTGATTAACAGTTTTTTCATTTTTTACAATGTTAGAAAAATCTATGTAATTACTAATTTGTAGTTCATATTCTACTGCGCTCAAATCCTTTGGCCATTCTAGATCGAACTGAAGAGCAAATAGCCTTAGTGGAAAAATCAGGACAACAAAAATATAAACACATTTTTTGTAATTATTCGCTGTAAACATAGCCCCTGCTAAAAATCCAAGAAGACAACGTTAAAACAATATATAATCCAATAATTATCAATAGCTGTTTAAAATCATGAATGAATTCATAATATAAAATAGAACTAGCTCCTACAATTAAAAATACCATCGCTAAAATGGCCAGAACACTATGTGTTTGAGTTTTATCTCTAATTTTATAATTTGAGAAAGCCATCAAAAACGAAACTATGATAAATGTTATGCTTCCAAATTCTATAATAGATTGTAATGCTCCGAGGAGAATAAAAATTATTGCAAAAAAAGCCATAAGAAAAATAGCGTAGTCTGGAATGTGCCCTTTTCTTCTATGACATAAAATTTTTGGAAAAACCTTGTCTTCGGCTATTACGGCCATCAATCTCGATGCGCCAAACAACGTACCATTTATAGCACTAGATGTTGCCAATAAAGCTCCAACAACTACGATCGAAAATCCAATTGGCCCTAATATTTCTGTTGCTCCTGCAGCCAAAGCAAACTCTTTATCTCTTATCAAAATATTTTCTGGAATAGTTAAAATAGCCCCTATGGAAAGAACAACATATATCAATGCTGCTAAAAAAATGGCCCAATAGATCGCCTGTGGCACGTTCTTATCGGGATCTATCGATTCTTCATACGCATGTATGACGAGCTGAAACCCTTCAAACGCTACAAACGTTAACGCCGCAACAATTATAAGAGAACTCGACTGGATCTGAAATGAAGAAAGAGTGGATAAAAAAGAAGAAAAATCTCCTTTATTTATAAAAAGTCCAGAGATTGTAAGGAGTATCAAAATCTTAGTATAAACTAAAAGATCCTCAATCTTTCCCATCCCATTTACACTTATGTAATTTACAATTGCAAAAAAAACTAAAACACCTATAGCGACCACTTTAGTCTGCCAAACTTCTGTAAAACCAAACAAACTAGAAAAATAGGTAGAGAACGTGTAAGCGTATAAAGCCAATGTGCTAATATAGCCAAAAACTATAAGCCATCCTATAGCCGCCGTAGATTTTTTATGCTGCATAAATGTTTTTTTAAAAAAAGAGTATGTGGCTCCTTCATCTTTATAATAAACCGCCAACTTTGCATAAGAGTAGGCCGCAAAAAACGCTAAAACTCCTCCTATCGCGATAGCGATGGGTGTAGCTTTTCCAACCATGGTCACAGAAACCCCTAAGATCGAAAATATACCTCCACCGATCATTCCGCCCAAAGCAATGGCTATAAGCTCTGCTTTGCCTAAAGGTCTTAATGCCGATGCTGGGGTTTTCTTTGAAGAATTAAGATTTGTCATAATACTCTCAGTTCTTGGAATTTGACATTGTCGTGGTTTCTATAATGAATTAATCTCTATAAATACACAAACTTTATTGTGGAGATTTTATGTCTGAAAATGACGAGGATAAAAAAGATAACTTTTTTTCCAAGCTAGAACAAAATATTATCAATAGTCCCAATAGCACTGATGTTCTACTCGATCTACCTGATGTGGATGAAGCTCTCAGAGAAAAAAGACAGCACGATCGATTTGAATTCTCTGGATCTGTTTTTATTCACTGCGTGGATCCGTCTTATTCGATAAAAGGAGCTGTGCTGGATATAAACGAAGTTGGTGGACTAGGTATAATAGTAGAAAATGAAGATGTAAAAATTGGCCATAGTGTTTTAATTGAATTTGTAGGTGGCAAAACTGTTAAACCCTTTAACCTAAAAGCTGAAGTGGTAAATGTGTTATCTTTTCGGAAAAAATATAAAATTGGATTAAAAATTNTTCAGCTCTCAAAAGTAACCTTAAATAGGATCAAATCCTATATTGATGACAAAGTACAGAGTGACATAAATTGGGGTAAATAAATTTTCATTTAAATTAATATATTGTTTACTTTTAAATAATTAATATCGGAGGCTTTATGAAATTTATCATTTTTTTTACGTGTATCTTAGCCGCTTTGTCAGTGCATGCTAAAGACTATACTTATAATGTAGATGGAAAACCCTATGAAGGGTTTTATATCGATAAAGGGAAATCTTCTGGATTAATTTTTATAGTTCATGATTGGGATGGGCTTACAGATTATGAAAAAAAGAGAAGCCAAATGCTTGCAGATCTCGGATACTCTGTATTTGCCATGGATCTTTATGGCAAAGGTATTCGCCCAGAGGAGCTAAAAGATAAAAAAGCACTAACCTCTGGCTTATATGGAAATAGAAAAAAAATGAAAATGCTTATGAATGCCGCCTATCAACAAGCCAAGAAACTAGGTTTGAACGTCAACAAAGCCGTTGCCTTAGGTTACTGCTTTGGAGGAACTTCTATTTTAGAGTGGGCTAAATCAGGAATCCATCTTAAAGGCTTTGCGAGCTTTCATGGTGGTCTTGGTTTGCAAAAAGAAGATAATTACAAGAGCACGAAATCAAAGATAATTGTTTTTCACGGTAGCGCAGATGAGTCTGTAAGCATGACTGATTTCGCGCAACTCACAGAACATCTAGAATCTCATAAAATTCCTCACGAAATGATTACCTATAGTGGTGCGCCACATGCGTTTAGTGTT
Source organism: Bdellovibrionales bacterium (assembly GCA_020435185.1). GTDB lineage: Bacteria > Bdellovibrionota > Bdellovibrionia > Bdellovibrionales > UBA1609 > JAGRAA01. The sequence continues at coordinate 4,103 of JAGRAA010000237.1, forward strand.
TTTGATAGTCCAAGGTATCGAAAAGATGCTGATCAAAAATCTTGGAATCGGTTTAGAGAATTTTTAACTGAAACGTTGTAGAATGAATAATATTCCCTGCTACCCAAAAAAGTTTATTTCCCCTAAAATTATTTTATACAATAATAAATTAGCTGATTTTTTAGGGATTAATCTAGATGAGAATAATTACGATCTCTTATCGCAAATATTTTCAGGACAAAAACTTTTTTTCTCTGAGCAACCTTATGCCCTAGCTTATGCCGGTCACCAATTTGGATTTTTTGTACCTCAACTCGGTGACGGCAGGGCTCATCTAATGGGAAGTGTCCAAGCTTCAGATGGTCAGTTCTATGAAATACAATTAAAGGGCTCCGGTCCAACGCCCTTTTCGCGAGGTGGCGATGGCCTTTCTCCACTGGGTCCCGCACTAAGGGAATATATTATCAGTGAATCCTTATTTCATCTCAATGTGCCTACAACAAGAAGCTTGGCCGTTGTCACTACTGGTGAGAAAGTGCATCGAGAACAGGAATATCTTGGAGGAATTGTCACTCGTGTGGCTCTTAGTCATATTAGAATAGGGTCTTTTGAGTACTATACAAATATAAACGATCTCTCCTCTTTAAAAGAACTAGTAAATTTAACTATTGAAAAACACTATCCAGAATTAAATATAAAAAATAGTGTTCTTGAACTCTTTAAATCTGTAGGATTTAAAATTTCAAAATTAATAAGCAAATGGATGAGCATCGGCTTTATTCACGGAGTAATGAATACCGATAATATGGCTTTGTCTGGACAAACCATAGATTTCGGTCCTTGTGCCTTTATGGATGAGTTTAGCCATAGCAAAGTCTTTAGTTCTATAGATAAAAATGGCCGTTATTCTTATGAAAACCAACCCTCTATTGCCCTTTGGAATCTTAGCAGATTCGCTGAGACATTGATACCTTTAATGGACACCACTGAAACTGAAGCTATTTCAAAACTCACAGAAGCTCTTGAGCAAATTGCTATTCAATTTGAAAAGGATTGGCTCGACCAAATGTCTTTAAAACTGGGAATAGAAAATATTGAGCATAATAACAAAGATTTGATTTTAAATTTTTTAAACATGTTAGAAAAAAATCAACTCGATTTTACCAATAGCTTTATTGCTCTTTTTTCTGAGTCTTATCCAGAAAGCCCTTTTTCAATAGAGGATATTTGCGAAAATAAAGAATTTCAAGAATTTAAAAATCAATGGGATTGTTATCTAAAACAAAAAAATATTTCTTCTGCTGATGCATTTAAAATAGCAAAAAAAGTAAATCCTTTGGTCATTCCAAGAAATCATTTTGTCGAAATCGCCATCGAAAAGGCGTATAAAAATGACTATAGTTATTTAGAGAAATTGGTCTCGATTATACAAAATCCTTTTGAGTTAAAAAAAGACGCTTATTCCTGGACAGCTCCCCCTAAGTCTTCTGAAAAGGTCACAAAAACATTTTGTGGCACTTAGAGTCTATTTTAATTTTCAGCCAATAAATCTTCAAGAGCGTACTCCAGATTTTTATATTTAAAGCTATATCCTAAATTAATTATTTTGCTACTACTTACTTTTTGGCTTTGTAAAATGACTTCAGCCATCTCTCCTTTTGCGATCTTCAAAACTATTTTGGGAACACTCAAGAAAGCTTTTACTTTCAACGCTGAAGCAAGTTTTTTTGTGAATTCTTCGTTTGTCACGGGGTTCGGTGCAACTACATTTACCGGGCCACTAAAGTCTTTATGCTTTAACAAAAAATATATGATCTCCACGACATCTTGCCTATGAATCCAACTCATCCATTGATGACCATCTCCCAATACTCCTCCCAATCCTATTTTAAAAACAGGAATCATTTCACGCAAAGCCCCTTGCTGATCATCTAATATTATACCAAATCTCAATTGAATTGAACGACAAGGGGAATGTTTCGACTCAAACTCCCAATCTCTACAAAGAGCAGATAAAAAACCTTTTCCCTTAGGAAAATCCTCATGAATATTCTTCTCTCCACTTTCTTCATATATTCCTATAGCCGATGCAGATAAAAAAACCTCGGCGGCACATCCACTCTCCTTCATCATTGCCACTAAATTTTTAGTAGAATTTACCCTAGAAGCGTAAAAAGATTTTTTTAGATCATCATTCCATCTCTTTTTTGCCAGAGGCTCTCCCGCCAAATGAATAACGGCGTTCACATCGAAGGCCTCTTTAGGCGGTTTAGAATCAGCAGGACTTCTCCACCGATAGTACTCACAGGGAATAGAAAATTTTTTTCTAAAGACAGACTCTTTGTCTCTCCCTAGAACAACAAGTTTTTTTCCTTCTTTGAACAATAACTCACATAGAGCTCTTCCCACCAACCCTGTGGCCCCTGAAATCAATATTCTCTCATTTGGATTTTTCATTGGGTCCCTCGCTCTATCCTATTTAAAATTTTCTCTTAAAAAAAGTATCCAAAGTCATCATTATCGCCTTTTAATTTCTGCATGGGCTTCATATTTTCTTTTTTAATCGCCGCTTTAATATATACTTTAGTTTGTGGTCGAATCGATTTTTCATCGAATACATCAGAGATATTCCAAAAACGTGCTTCAATAATTTCTGATTCCGGCCATGCGAGTTTTGAGTTTTTATTTTTTTTTAATTTACCTGCGAAGACCCAGTAAGTATTGTTCATGCCCTCTTGCTTTATTCGATGCCGCATGGCCATCAGGCTTAATTCGGTTACGTGTAAATTCGTCTCCTCGTAAACTTCTCTTTTAGCAGCTTCATGGGGATGTTCTCCTGGCTCACACATCCCTCCAGGCAATATCCAACTTCCCCTAAAAGGACCATAATTTATCTGCACCAGCAAAACAGATTCTTCATTTATACAGACTACTCCAGCACCATGGCTAGATAAGGAAGAGCCTTCTGTATTTTGTTTTTTTTGCTCCATGTATTTTCTCCAGATCAAAATTAAACAATATCAATTTATATATTACCTCTCTATGGCTTAATTTATCATTCACCACTATAATGTATAAATAAATATATACTATATTAATAAAAATCTATACAATATAATTACGAGAAT
>JAGRAA010000238.1 GCA_020435185.1 Bdellovibrionales bacterium
TTTATCCTAAGTTGGCACCACAGCCTATTAATGAGGTTGAATTGTTAAATGGATATTTAGAGGAAACAAATAAGGCTTACTCCATTGCAAAAATTGCTGGCATAACCTTGTGTCAGAGTTTTAATAAACAATATAATACAAACTTTATTTCGGTAATGCCTACAAATTTGTATGGTTTAAATGACAACTATCACCCAACTGATTCTCATGTAATTCCAGGGTTGATTAGAAGATTGCATGAGGCAAAACTAGAAAAGCGAGCCTGGGTTGAGATTTGGGGTTCAGGCAAGCCAATGAGAGAATTTTTATTTGCCGATGATTTAGCGGATGCATGTTTGTTTTTAATGAAGACTTATAATTCCTCAGAAATTATAAATGTTGGTTCAGGTGAAGAGTTGTCTATTTTAGAGCTTGCACATCATATCAAGAAAGCTGTTGGGTTTCAGGGCGAAATTAAACTCAACAAAAATATGCTTGATGGAACTCCAAGAAAAATAATTGATTCTTCAAGAATTCATAACTTGGGGTGGAAACACAAAACAGATTTCTTTGAAGGGTTAAAAATTACCTACCAGGATTTTAAAAATAAATTAGATGCGTGATGAAAACCAGAATTTCAAAATTAGCGTAGTTACTATTTGCCTGAATAATAAAGATGGGCTCAAGAAAACTATAAACAGTGTTATTTTTCAGGATTATGATAATCTTGAATTAATTATAGTCGATGGGGGGTCGACTGATGGGTCTAAGGAATTATTAGAGGAATTTAATGACAGTATTAGTTATTGGGTAAGTGAGAAAGATAATGGGATTTATTCGGCGCAAAATAAAGGGATATTGTATTCGACTGGAGATTATATATTGTTTTTAAATTCAGGAGACTATTTGGTTGATTCCCAAGTTGTTTCAGATGTAGTAGATGAGATATCTGGGGAATCGGTGGTTTATGGAGATTTACTTATCGATTATGGAGACCATCAGGAAAAGGGAATTTCACCTAATCAGATAACACCTCGATTTATGATTAAGTCTACACTGTGGCATCCTGTAAGTTTTATCAAAAGTGATTTGTTTAGGAAATATGGCCTTTATGATGAGAGTTTTAAAATAGTAGGTGATTATGATTTCTTTTTAAAAGTTTTGATTCAAGGACGGGAGTCATATAAACATTTGAGCCGTCAAGTGGCTTGTTTTAATACTATGGGAATAGGGTCTAGTGAAAAATGGTTTAGTCTCCATGAGGAGGAGAGGTTAATCTCTCAAAAGAAGTATTTTTCGGAGCGAAATATTTTGGATCTCAAAAGCGATCCTCCTCAGGGATGGAGGTACTTTGTATCGTTTTTAATGAATGGTGTTTATTTGTTGTATCGAAAGGTTGTCAAAAAATGAATTTGTCACTATGCCCGGTTTGTGGAGCTAAAGAAATTAAGATGGTGTATAAAGATCTTTATGATGATCGATATGGTTACCCGGATTTATTTGACCTAAGGGAATGTGCTCAATGTGGCCATAAATTTGTTCAGAACCATTTTAAAAATGAAGATCTAGAGTTGTTGTACACAAAATATTATCCTCGGTCTAAATATGACATAAGTGATTATCGCCCTTTTGAAGAAATTAAAGGGTTCAGAGGATGGTTTAATGGTGAAAAGAGAGCTTTTGCATTTGTGCCGCGAAACTGTAAAGTCTTGGATATCGGCTGCGGATATGGGGAGTCGGTTGGTTATCACAAATTAAGAGGTTGTGATTCATATGGCATCGAAGCGGATAGCAATGTTAAATCAATTGCTGATAGGTATCAGTTAAATATAAAAATTGGGTCATTTACAGGATATGAATTTGAATCTAATTATTTTGACTATATTACCATGGATCAAGTTTTAGAGCATTCTATTGACCCTATTAAGACCTTCATTCAAGTAAATCGAGTCCTTAAATTAGGGGGGCAGTTTATTATCACTATTCCTAATGGAAAGGGATGGGGAGCGAGAGAGTTCGGTAGAAAATGGATTCACTGGCATGTTCCATATCATTTACAATTTTTCTCAAAACGATCGCTAAAAATTGCGGCTAAACGATGCGGATTTAAAATAAAGTTGATTAAAAGCCATACCAGTTCGGAATGGTTATATTATCAAAAAATTCAAAATTTAGTATTCCCTAATCGAGGCCAAGAATCGTACTTTTTTTCTCCAAATGTTAATTTTGAATCGGCTTCTGGCGAAGTTTTGGCCCAAAGAGATGTTCTTTTACACAGACATTTATCTAAAAAGGTAAATCACATAAAAACCCGGTGGAAGGATATGATTGGAGTTGGAGACAACCTTATTGTTATTTTTAAAAAAATAAGCGATCAAAAGGAATTAAAATGAATAGTCAACGAAAAAAAATATGTGTGATAGGGATGGGTTATATCGGATTGCCTACGTCGGCACTTTTGGCCAGTAGTGGTTATCAGGTATATGGTATCGATATTAACTTTTCAGTGGTTGAATCGATCAATAAAGGGAAAACTCACTTTATTGAGCCTGACCTGGACGGGTTAGTTCATAAGATGGTTATGGAGAAAAAGCTTCTGGCGTTGTTGGAACCTACTGCTGCAGATGTTTTTTTGATCGCTGTGCCCACTCCATTTAAAAATAATTTCGAACCCGATTTATCTTTTGTTGAAGCTGCTATTGACAGTATTTCACCTTGTTTGAAAAATAACGATTTGGTGATTTTGGAGTCTACAAGTCCTGTGGGTACAACTCAATTGATGTACAAAAGAATTCTAGAAAATAGACCTGATGTGAAGAATATCTATATGTCGTATTGCCCGGAAAGAGTTTTGCCTGGAAAAATCTTAAAAGAGTTAAAGTCAAATGATAGAGTTGTGGGAGGAATAGATGTTGAGTCAGCAACTATAACCTCGCAGTTCTATAAAACGTTTGTGGATGGGGGGGTGCGAGTTACCACATCTGAAACTGCAGAACTTGTAAAATTAGCTGAAAATTCTTTTAGGGATGTTAATATAGCGTTCGCTAACGAATTAGGAAGAATAAGCGATTCATATAATATAAATATTTGGGAGCTTATTAATTTAGCTAATCTTCATCCTCGTGTAAATATTTTGAATCCTGGTCCGGGAGTTGGTGGTCACTGTATTGCGGTTGACCCTTGGTTTATTGTTCATTCGGCGAAAGACAATGCAAAGTTGATACGGACCAGTAGAGAAATTAATGACTCTCAGCCACTATATGTATTAGGAAAGATCAGGCCGAGCTTAGAAGAAGCAAGCATAAAAAAAATGGATGTTGTTGTCTACGGATTGGCTTTTAAGGCAAACATAGATGATTTACGCGAAAGTCCGGCTGTCGAAATTGTTAAAGCAATCAGTAAAGAGTTTGATGGCAATATATATGTTGTTGAGCCAAATATTCACGAGTTGCCTAAAGAATTGAGTATAATCGAAAATGTTAAATTTGTTGCTGAGTTAGAGCAGCTTTCTGGAGAGTTTTCGTTGGGAGTGATTCTTGTTGCGCATGATGAATTTAAAAATAAGTTGGACCTTATTAAGAATCAATCTAATGAGATAATTGATGTGGTTGGGGTTTGTAATTGATGAGGCGAGGGAAAAAAAAAGTATTGTTTATATTCAATGCAACCACGCACTATTATAATTTAGTATTGAATAAGTTAAATGAAAATACCGATTATGAAATCCATTTGATGGTTCCTAAGGAAAGAATTCATAACGTGGGGCCTGGCGTACATCAGACCATAGATAATTTAAAGATTCCAATTTACACAGTTAAAGAAAAAGTAGGACGATATATCGGAAGTTATTTTCCAGAATTATTTAAAATACTTTGGAAAGTGAAACCAGATATTATTGTCACTCTTGAACCATACCAAAAAGGTATTTTTTTAAATCCCTTTGTATTTGCCACCATTAAACTGTTAAGTATTAAGATCATACTTAAAAATATTCCTTTTCGCATGCCTTTATATACGCCTTATAAAGAGTTTTTCAAGGATGAATTGCGAAAAAGGAATAGAGGATTTTTAAATTCCTTGCGAGCGATAAAGTGGTCAATGATTTCTTACAGAAAATTTTTTGAGGACAAAATTTTGTATTCAAAGGGATATGACGGTCATGTGTGTTATGTTGAAAAGGCTTATGATATTTATTCTACTTATGGAGTCAAAAAAGAAGCTATTTTTATGACTTATAATTCGCCCGATACTGATATGTTATTGAGGATAAATGATAAGGTAAAAAAAGAAGCTGAAATTTTACCAGAGAACCCTAGAAGGCTTATTCATGTAGGCCGATTAGTGGATTGGAAAAGAGTTGATTTGATATTAGAAGCAATTGTCAAATTAAACTCAGATTTTTCTAACGTGGAATTTCTAGTCTTAGGAAATGGCCCTAAAAAAGAAGAGTGGGAACAATACGCTCGCGTTCTAGGGCTAGAAAATCAAGTTAAATTTTTGGGGGGTATTTATGACCTTGAGCTTTTGGGTAAATATCTAAGGGCGTCTTCTATTTATGTATTGGGAGGAATGGGTGGATTATCAATTAACGACGCCATGTGTTTTGAGAGGCCGATATTATGCTCTGAGTGTGATGGCACTGAAGTTAAGTTAGTAAAAGATGGTTTTAATGGGTATTTTTTTGAAAATGGTAATTCAGAAGATCTTGCTCGAAAAATCGCTATGATCTGGAATGATGAACATTTGCAGATTCAAATGGGAAGAAATTCAAGAAGAATCATTGAAAATGATGTCAATATAAACAAAGTTTTGGAGGGATATACTGGAGCGTTTGAATATGTTCAGGGACTTAAAACTTCAAAATCTACTGAGCTTTCATCTATATAAACCATTGAATGTTGTTGTGATGACTTGTCGTCCCTTTTAATTTCTATAATATGCGCTTCATGAATGCGATTTAGCATTATAAAATCTTGTTTAGTATCAGGGACTGATACACTTGGAGCAAAGCTATAAGTCCCTTTTTTAATGCTGGGAAATTTAAAGTGAAAGTCTACGGCAATTTCTTGACCAGACTTTACAGGACCTATTATTTTTTGCTCGAATTCATTGTTTAAATGTAGTGTTGCAAGACTATGTTGATCAACTAAAATCCATCCTACGTTAATTAACGGATAATCCTTAAATATTTTAATTTTAATTAAAAAATGTACCCATTGATTTCCGGTGAGAGTCGTTAAGTTTTGAGTTTTTACATCATTAGTAAGGGCTAAGGATGATATTAAAGCCGTGCCGTCGCCAATAGAGTCTCCTGAATGATCTACATCAATCCATTTAAACTTGTCGTCTATGTTGTGCTTATTGTCCAGGCTACGGGTTCTCTCTGAAATAGATGTGTCAACCTCTCCGGGCAGTTTATTACAAATCATATAGTTATTGTAATCGGCACCCACTTTTTGAGCGTCTCCCATTTGAAACACTTTACCATCGAGCAGCCACATGGCTTTGTCACAAAAAACTCCAATTGCTGAAGAGCTATGAGTCACTAAAATTACTGTTTTACCACTGTCCTTAAACTCATGCATTTTCCTTAGGCACTTTTGGCTAAATCGAGTATCTCCTACAGAGAGTACTTCATCAGCTATTAGGATATCGGGATTTATATTTATACCTACCGCAAACGACAGTCTAGAGTACATTCCTGTAGAATATGTTTTGACTGGGTGATTAATAAATTCGCCAATATCTGCAAATTGGATAATCTCTTCAATCATGTTATCTACTTCTTCATCAGAGTAGCCTAACAGCTTAGTCGAAAATCTAGCATTTTCAACTCCAGAAAGTTCCTTATCAAATCCAATTCCCAATTGAAGCAATGAAATTCTACCATTGACTTGAACAGTCCCAGAGGTTGGAGTGAGCTCATGAGATAAAATCTTTAAGAGCGTTGACTTTCCAGCTCCATTTTTTCCCACAACACCGACAAATTCACCCTTTTTAATTTCAAAGCTAACATCATCAAGAGCAGTGTAGTCGGTACTATATTTTTTTCTTGGAAAACTAAAGGTCTCTAACAGTCTATCTATGGGTCTGTCGTAAATACGAAATACTTTTTTTAAATTTTGCACTTTTATTGCAATGTCATTGTTCACTACGCTTCTCGTTACTTTTGTCTAGATGTTTTTTACATATTTCTAATATTTTTTTACTAGAATAGCCATCTCCAAATGGATTTTTTGCTGAGGACATTTTATCAAACAGAGGTCCTCTTTGTAAGAGTTCATTGGTAACCTGTTTTATTTTGTTCTTGGAGGAGCCTACGAGTATGCCAGCTCCAGTTTGTATTACTTCTGGTCTTTCTGAGACTTCTCTTAAAATTACTACAGGTTTTGAAAGGCTGGGGGCCTCTTCTTGAATCCCCCCTGAATCTGTCATAATAAAATCTGATCTTTTAAAAAGTAGCATGAAATCCAAGTATCCTAAGGGCTCTAGCAAATGAATATTGATGACATCTTTTAAAATATCATTAACAGGACTACGTACATTTGGATTGAGATGCACTGGAAAAACAATTTTTACATTAGGTTGCTCAATGGCGATTTCTTTTATGGCTAAACAAATATTTTTCATTTTTTCGCCGAAGCTTTCCCGCCTATGAACTGTTAGGAGTATGACTTTGTCACTTGATTTTAAAAAGCTAAATTTCTCATCGAACTTATTTTGAATTGATTTTTCTTTTGAGATTTTTTCTTCGATTATTCGCACAGCATCAACTATGGTATTTCCAACAACAAATAAAGAATTTTCTGAACACCCCTCTCTAACCAAATTTTCTTTGGCTAACTGAGTAGGGCAAAAGTGATATTTTGATGCTAATCCAGCCACTCGTCGGTTAAATTCTTCAGGAAATGGAGACTCTAAATCATAAGTTCTAAGGCCTGCTTCAATATGAGCAAGGGGTATTTTCTTGTTAAAACAGCATAAAGATACAGCAAGAGTTGTGGCTGTGTCGCCATGCGCAAAAACCAGATCGGGTTTGTGATCTTCGAAAAACTTATCCAGTTTTAAAAGAGATTGACCAATTATACCATTTAAATTTGGGCGTGAATTTATTAAATCTAGGTCGATATCTGGCTTTATAGCAAATGCGTCCAGTACCTGATCTAACATTTCTCTATGTTGACCGGTAGAAACTATTAAACATTCTAGATTAGGATCATCTTTGGCGGCTAAAACAAGAGGGGCTATTTTAATTGCTTCTGGTCGAGTTCCAAATACGAAGACGAATTTCTGTATCATAGAATTACAGTTATAGTAAATTGAAGAATAAATAGCAAGGTGAAGTGTTTGAGTTCGGAAGTCAATTAGACTATAAAAACAAATTAAGGAAAATTATATCTGATGAATAGTTCTTATGTAATAGCGACCCTAAAGAAGGCGTGGTCTCAACTTGTTGGCGTGAATATTGTTGCTGGGGGAATGTTTGTTCTTGGGATCTATCTTTTTTTTTCGATATTTTATTGGACAATAAATTCGAATCACGTAGTTTTATTGATGGTGTCCCTGGTCATTTTTTTTTCGATAAACGTTTTCTGGTTAAAATATGGAAAGACGTTTGCTAGCAAGAATATTTTATACTTTTTTATCATTTTTGGAATTTCAGTTCGTCTGTTATGGATTACATTTAACCAAGTTGATCAAACTAGTGATCATGCCTATTATTTGTGGATGAGCAATAAAATTCTAGAGGGCGAATTTTTAATAAACCCGTTTAAACAATCCGGGATATCAATACTCTATGCCTTGGTACATCGAATTACTCGCTTTAATTTAGAAACTATAGCTTCTGCTATCAATTTTATATTCTCTTTTTTGCAGTTCCCTTTGTTGTATCATTTAGTTAGAAAAACTTTGTCAGAAGCATATGCTGTTTTTGGTATTTTAATATACTCCATTTGGTTCGAGTCATTTGTTTATGCTAATGTGGCATTCAACGCGATCGCATTGTCTTTTTCAAGTTTACTTAGTCTATATTTAGTGGTTGAGGGTCTTCGAAAAGGTAACCTCTTTGATTTTGTTTTTTCAGGAATGGTATTAGGTTTGAGTCAATATTTAAGAGGGACCTCATTTACTATATTAACGTTTTCAGCTTTGGCTATTTTTCTTATTGTTAAGTCAAAAATTGATTCATTTAAATTTGGAATTTTCTTATTTTTGGGTTTCTTTATTATGACTAGTCCGATCCTAATATATAATTTTTCGGAATTCGGCGTTTTGTCGGTTAGTCCTGCATTTAACTCAGGAGTTAGTGCGTTTATAGGAACAAATCAATATTCTAGGGGATTTTATATTGAAAATTATAATGAAAAAATTGTTGCTGAAATGCATGAGTATTTAGAGAATCAAAATATTGCAATTTCATCTGATGAAAAAATGAACTTGAAAGAAGTGTTAAAAATACAAAATTTACTCTATCATCCCATACAAAATAGAAAATGGGCTCCATTGAGAAATCAAGTAGCTTTGAATATGGCTATTCAGAATATATCTAAAAATCCGCTAATATATTTGAAAAATGTGTTGCTTATAAAATTGCCAGTGTTTTTGGTTGAACCTTCAAGCTTTGCATGGAATTTTTCTAAAGAATTCATGTCGGCGAGACCATGGTTAGAAAATTATTCTATTATTTTAATGGTTATTTTTAATCTTTTCTTTGCGACGGGATTATG